>JAXHUS010000253.1:0-6883 GCA_034189305.1 Thermodesulfobacteriota bacterium
CTGATCTGACACTCCTCCATGGGAAAGATGACATGTCTGGCAGATTATGTTATCTTCTTTGCCAAGAATTCCACCGGAAGCGATAATTTTTGAAGGATAAGAAAAAGGCTTCCTGTCAAGAACATGGTTGCCCTTATCTACTCCCTTAATTTGTGATTTGTGGCAGATTTTACAAAAAGAAGAATCTATATTTTTTGCCCTAAAAAAAGAAAAAGGCTTTTTTCCATCTTCAGCAGGCAAATTATGAGGGCTGTGACAGGTGGAGCACATAATCCCCCCTTTTTCGTTTAATGGTAAATAAGAAGGGACGGATACCTTTTTTGAGGGAATAATACCAACCTTATGCCCGGGACGATTAAAAATTCTGTCCCTTGAATCACGAACAGAACCATCATGGCACGAAAGGCACATTTTTTTTGATCCCGCTTCCGCCTTTTCAGGAAAAGGGGCTACAGGACTTTTTTTATGTTTTAAATAAAATGTGGAGACCCATATATAATGGCAGATTGCACAGCTTTTTGCCGTATCCGGTTCTCTGGGTTCTATCATTTCCGCATAAGCCGGAGCCGGTTTTATTAATATTGATAAAAACAAAAAGGCTGCAAAAATGATTAAACTTATAAATGCTCTTTCCACCTTTAATCGAAAATTTTAAATACGCTGACTTTGTTTGCCGTCATCTCAACCACCAGAAGACGGTCTTCATCATCTATAAAAAGACCCATTGGATGGTTCAAATGAAGGATGTTGCCGCTATTGTCTCCAGCAATCCCTTTAAATTGTCCGTTATCATTAAATATTTGAATTGTTCCCAAATAACTGTCTGTTACAAATATCCTCTTTTTTCCGTCAATTGCAATTCCCTTAGGCCGATAAAACTGTCCGGGTTCAACGCCAAACACGCCCCCTGCAGATATTAACCTGCCCAAAGGGCTAAAAATTTGAAATCGTGCGTTTAAAACATCGACAACATATACGTTTCCTTTCTCCTCCGTTGTTAGAAAAAACGGAAAATGAAAACACCCCTCCTTTTCTCCTTTTGTCCCAAAATATGATAAAAACCTTTTATCATAGGAAGAGTAAACCAAAATTTCATGATTATGGTTATCCACCACATAAAGCCTTTTTTTAATTGAATCTATTGCCACATCAGTGGGATCAGGAATACACCTGCCAATCCTTTTTTCCAAAACAAAATGATTTATGTAATCTCCAGCGGGATCAAATGCTTGGACGCGCATGTTGCCTGAATCTGCCACATAAATCAGCCCGTCTTTATCCACCCCAAGCCCCAGAGGGTAAAAGAATTCTCCTTTTTTATTCCCCTTTTTACCAAAGGAATAAAGAAATCTTCCCCCTTTGCCAAACACCTTTACCTGGTGGTTTACCCCATCAAGAACATATATCTTATTCGCCTTTCCGACAACTACATCGCTTGGCATTGTAAAACAGGCTTCAAGGTAAAAAAGATGCTTTAATGGGATAATTTGCAAATCATCTGAATGACAGATGCTCCATAAAAGAAATTCTATGAAAACAGATAGGAATATAATAAGTTTTAATAAATGATTTTTCATGGCTCTTTAACACATCGAAAACCAACCTGATAACTTTTACAATAAGGAGATTCTCTATATCTGTTGGAAACCCTGATCTGGTTTTTTGTTGAGGCCCAGCAGCCCCCTCTTAGAACCTTTTTGCCAGGCAGATTTCCACCGACCGGATCCCTTAATAAAATGATGGGGCCCTGAGGATTATCTTTTGGACTCACCTTATAATAATCCCTGTCGTACCAGTCTGCACACCATTCCCACACATTTCCCGCCATATCAAAAAGGCCGTATCCGTTTGGAGGGAAGCTTTTAACAGGTGTGATTCCAAAACTGTTAAAATTTGCCTTTTTTCCTTCTATCTTCCCCCCCCAGGGATAATTCCTCATTTTAAGGCCGCCCCTTGCCGCTTTTTCCCATTCTGCCTCTGTAGGCAAACGCTTTTTTGCCCATGAAGCATAATCAGCTGCCTCCCTCCAGGTAATGCCTGCCACAGGATCATCCCGTCGGTCATATTCCGGCTGCCAGTATTCAGGGGGCTTACTCCCGGTTTCCTTAAGAAATTTAGCATATTGAGATACCGTTACTTCATGCTCATCCATATAAAATGCCTTGAGATAAACCTGATGAACCGGATTTTCATCATAACATCCATTTTCCGATCCCATGTGAAATATGCCTTCAGGAATAAGCCTCATTTTAGCTCCATCATAACCAAAAATATCGGGTGGGAGTTTTTTCTCCCCTTTTGATGGTTCAAAAAACAAAGGAAAGTAAAACTCATTTTCCGTATTAATGAGTCTTACAATCTCTCCGCTGATAATGTAGCTTTTTCTCTCTTTTCCATATCCAATCTCACTATATGGCAAAAAGGCGTCCTGACTGTGGCAATCCTTACAGGATACCGGGGTTGAAGAAATAATATTGTGAATCCCTTTCAGGATTTCTTCTTTTTCTTTTATTTGCATATTCCCTTTTTCATATATTTCTATTATCTTTTTCAAGTATTCTATGGTGTTTTCTTTCTTCTTTTCATAAAGAGGAGCGAGCTTCATTCCTAAGGTATCAATGGTTTGATTTCCAGGGGTAGGAGCAGGAACTATTTGTCCTGTAAGTTTATTGTACCATCTATATTGAAATGAAGGGCTCCCTTTTTCCGGAACCACATGACAGACCTCACAGGATAGATAAACACAATGCATATTTAATAAAGAACGGGTTTTCTCCTTTTTACCATGGGGAAGATCTCCATGACACCGAATGCACTGGGAATAATTATCATGTTTAATATCAAAATCGATAGAATGATAATGTGCCTTCATCAGCCTTTCCTTAGAACTTAAAAAACCTGTATGCATTTTCTTATCTCTTTTTGTCCCCGGGGACAATACTTCTAAAACCGTTTTTACCCTTTTTACAGGGTGATCCTTCATATCTATAGTTTTGTAATTTTTATTTTCATGAATGGGGCCTGCTATTAAAATTGTCAGCCGATAGGTAATACAAAAAAGAAAAAGAAAAAGAAATACCAGATAGGTTTTTGTAATAAATATTTTGGCAAAAGATTTATTCTGGTGAGTTTCTGGGATGTTATCCCCTTTATGGGAAAAAGAATTCTGATATATTCCCCACCTTGACTGTTGAACCTCTTTTTTATCTAAATATCCTGTAAGCCAGGAAAAGCTCATTGGGAAATTACCTGTTCTAAAATGAACATAGTAAATGTGCCAGATAAAGTCCACCATACAGGCAAGCAAAGCCTCCTCACTATGAACAATCATAGAATAATTCACAAAATTTCCCGGAATGTATCGGGTAACAAATTCTTCCCTCCAGAGGAAAAAACCTGAAATACCCATAACAGGAATACCCCAGAATAAAGACCAGTATCTAAATTTATGGATAATACCAAATCGACCTACTTTCGGCCTTTTATTATTTAAAAATAGATAGTATAAGAAAGATGCTTTAAGCTCAACCAAATCTTCCCTTTTGGGGGCCAAAGGCATGGATAATATAACCTTAATTAGATTTTTTACAGTGAATTTTCTTTTTTCTTTTGTCTTACTCCTGTACCGTTTTAAAATAATAACAGCCAGATAAATTAAATGATAAAGAAATATTAAAATAATTAATGACCCGGCAATATGATGGATAAATGGAGCCAGATACCGTCCACCAATATTTTGATATAATAGATATCCAAAGGGAGTATGGGAGTATTTAAGAGATAAACCGGTAATTGCTGATATACAAACAGCAATTATAAGAAGTATATGCTGGATACGCTGATTTAACGTAAAAAGAAAAAAATAATCCTGTCTCAAGACACATCCTTTGTATTGAAAATTCTCCCAAAGGAAAAATCGGGAAATATCTCCCTTAAAATACCTAAAAGAAGGGTCGCCATTAACAACAAAAATACACTTAAAGTAAAATAAATAAAAAAGAAATATAAATTATATGCAAACTTAAATTTTTGCTTTTCCATAATCAGATGCGGATAAAACTCAGTAATTTTTTTAGAATCAGAAGAATGGCAGGCATCTGCTGAACATACTTCAATTCTTCTTTGCTTATTTACTGAAGCATCCTTATCTTCCTTCTTTAATATTGCATGTACCGTTTCCCCTGGATTCACATGACAGTCCGTACATATAGGCATTCTCAAATCTCCTAAATAAAAGGCTTTGCCGTGAAAACTTTCTTTATAACTTTTTATAGCATTTAAAAGCTTATTACGTTTGCAAAAACAGGGATCCTCATGACAAGAAGCACACATATTAATTACTTCCATGCGGGAATTAAACTCATTAAAGCCGGAAGAAATAAAATCCTGCAGATTTGCCTTGTTATATTGTTTGTTATGGCAGGACATACAATGGGTTAGAAACTCATCTGTAATTTTTTTTTGCTGTAAAAACTTTGATGAAAGATACAAAGGCTCTTTATGGCAATCTTTACATTTTGTTATTCCTTCTTTTTTTTTAAGGGGAGAATGAACGCTTTTATCAACTATCGTACCCACCTTTTTATGGGAAAAAGGGGCAGCCCATTTAAACGTTTTAGGATGACATTCCTTTAAACAATTTACCTTTTCCACTCCTTCATGGGGAAATTTTACAATATCTTCATGGCAGTCCCGACAGTCTAATTTTCCATGGGGTCTGAACCTGCAATTTGAAATGCCTGTATAGAATAAATGAATTTTTTCTTTATCCCCAATATATGAAAGTCCGCGATATTTATGGCATAAAAGACAATTTTCTCTATCTAATCCCCCATGAACCGGCGGAATAAACAAAAATAAAGTTTTAATAATAATAATAAAAAAAACCCCTGGTAATGCCCAGAGGTCTTTTAATTTAAGAAACAGCGATATTTTATTCCTTTGGTGGTGTTGGAACAGTGCTATAGCCGAATACATCAACCCATTCCACAATACCTCCCTGATAGCGGTATACATTTTTATAACCAAGTTCTAATCCAGCCAGACATCCAGATTGAGATCGCCCGCAGACCCAGTCACCACAGTAGAATATTATCTGTTTGTTTAAATCCGGACAGGCTGTGAGAAGGGCGCTGCCGTTATCTACCAGCTGACCGGAACTGTAATATAAATCAAGATCAAGGGCGGTTGCGCCTGGTATCATGCCCCTTGCATCATCAGCGTCATTCTTGTGTATCCACGTATCCACAATATAGACATCAGCAGATTGATCAACCAGTTTTTTTAACGACTCGGTTTCAATAACAAGATAGTTATAATTTTTCCATTCCGTTCTGCCGCCTCCGTAATATCTTACATCCTGGTAACCCAATTCAGAGGCTTTTTCAGCAAACTGCTGTTCCTGACCGAACCCGTCACAATAAGTAATAATAGGGGTGGTGATATCAGGAACAAGTTTATATAAAAGGCTTTCATCCTCAAAAAATGCCGCGCGGGAAATATGAAAAGAATCCTGTATATGTCCATCCTCAAAGTTACCCCATTCCATTACCTCAATTAAAAATTTCTCCGGTGGATCTGAAATGTCGTTATATGTCAAATAAGGCGGAGGGGTTTCATATATCCATCCGTCAGGGGTATAATAATCCTTTGATGCCAGCTCATCTTCAAGTTCATTCATAGTAATCAATCCGGCATCCTTCGTGCTGTTAATAGATATATGGGTAGTTTTTGTATGTTTCTGCCCTCCCCCTCCCCTTATAATTAAGGTAAGGGTAATCTCAGCCACTCCGCTGCTTGAAGATGATTTAATTTTAGCCCCCCTTTTACTTGTTAAAGTATATGTTCCCGATTCCGTAATGGTTTCCACCCGGGTTTTCATTAGGGTTCTGCCGGTAAATTGATTTACCCCCGTTGCCTTTGTAAGGCCAAGGATTTTTACCGGGCTGTCTGTCTCAATATCAATCTCAGCAGTAAAATATAATTTACTGCCCGTAGTAAATAGAAATGTTATTTTACCATCCTGGGTTACAGGAAAAAAACTGTTAATTTTTGCAGTAACGTTTGAGGCCACCGCTTTATTAAAAAATCCTGCAGAAAAAATCATAAATAATAAAGCCAGTGTAAAAACCCGGACATCTTTAATAAAATCCTTTTTCTTTTTTTGATTACACATTTTAAACCTCCTGTTTTAATTTATTGGTAAATTCTTTCTGTTTTATATCTAAAATTTTAAGTAAAATTCTACATTAAGGATATTTCAAATACAAATTTAAAATTTCTATAGATTTTTATGATTGTAATAGAAAATATAAATTGGAAATTTTTTGAGGAAAAATTATATACTTAAATACTAATCTTTATTAATGATTGTAATTTTGAATTCAGAATTCAATTTTGTTAAAAAAATATTTTTATCTGTACCGTTTATCATCTTTTATGCCTTTTTTTTTCAGAATACTCTTTTTGCTGAAAATAATCCGAAAATTATATATTTTAACAGTATGTTCGGAACAGTAGAACCCTGCGGGTGAACTGCAAATCCCCTTGGTGGTCTGCCAAGACGTTCCCGGTATCTTATTGACCAGCGAAAGTTAAACAGAAGTTTATTAGTGGTTGAAGCAGGAGATATGCTCTTTCCATATTCAGAAATCCCGGAAGAAGAGGAAGAATACCTCCTTTTAAAGGCTCGTTTTATTTTTGATATTATAAAAAATCATCTTTACTATGATGCCTTAAATGTAGGGCTTTATGATCTTTCCGCAGGTATTGACCTTATTATCGAAGGAAGGACTTTTTATTCCCTTCCTTTTATTTCTGCTTCTCTGGTAAGGACAGATACAGGGGAACCAATTTTTGAACCTTATTTAATAAAAGATGTTAA
>JAXHUS010000254.1:0-3015 GCA_034189305.1 Thermodesulfobacteriota bacterium
AATATCTGATCATAGCCTCTTCCATTTCCCTTGCAGTTTTAACCTTTACTAAATTCACATCATAAGGAACTTTAATACTTACAGGGCCACTTACCAATGTTACTTCAGCCCCTCTTCTTACGGCCTCTCTGGCAAGGGAATAACCCATTTTCCCTGAAGAACGATTGCTGATAAAACGAACCGGATCAAAATCTTCCTGGGTGGGACCCGCACTCAATAAAACCCTTTCACCATAAAGACTTTGTTTAGTAAAAATAGTAATAACTTTTTCTATAATCCTTTCAAATTCAGCAAGTCTCCCTTCACCCTCAGTTTTGCAGGCAAGGGCCCCCACTTCAGGTTTAACAAAATAGTATCCAAAAGATTCTAATTTCTTTATATTCCCTTTAAGGATAGGATTATTATACATATTTTCATTCATGGCAGGAGCAAAAAGTACAGGCGCTTTAGTTGAGGTAATTAAAGTAGTTGGCAGGTCATCTGCTATTCCGGAAGCAACTTTCCCGATTATATTGGAAGTAGCTGGAGCAACAAGAACTAACTCTGCGCGGTCTGCAAGGGAAATATGAGGTATTTCAGAAGTTTCAAATAAGGTAAACATATCTGTTATGACTGGATTTCCTGAAAGTGTCTGAAAAGTAAGAGGTGTAATAAATTTAAGGGCATTTTGTGTCATTACTACCTTTATTTTTGCCCCAAATTTATATAATTGCCTTAAAATCTCTACAGATTTATACGCGGCAATACCCCCAGTTACTATTAGAACAATTTCTCTATCTTTAATCATATTTTTTATTTAGTACCCTAACTAACTTACTAACTATCCTCTGTTAAAAGAAAATTGTCAAGAAAGAATGTTCAATAGTTGTTTAAAAACTTAAAAGCTTATCCAAGCTTTGTATTATTCCATTCCTAATGAATCACTTACTGTTTTTACCTTTTAGTTGCTATTCCAATTTTTATTAAATCTTTTTTAAGGGATTCAAGATCAATATGCGCCTGAATAATAACTTTATAATATCTTTTATCCCATTTTTCTGAAATATATTTATATCTATTAATATACTCTAAAGCCCTGGGATAGATATGTTCTTTAAGAAGGAGATAATTTTTAACTTTATTCTCCATGGGGGTTATTGTTTCCACTGCTCGTTCAATAATATTTGATACAGCATCGTAAAAGGCCAATTTTCTTGCGTCAGCATAATTTAAATTTCTTACAACCCCTGTGCCCTGGGAAATGGTAACTTTATGCATGGGCTCAGCGGCTGCCGATTTTATAAAATACAGGAAAAAGAAAAATAAGAAAAATAAGATATTTCTTTTAAATATCATAGAATAGCATCAGCAAAATAATTGGAAGGTTTAATTTTGTAAAAGAAACCTTTTTACTTTGTTAAGTATCTTATCATAAGGATAAGGATACTTATACCATATAATTTCCGGATCAGTTTGAAACCAGGTAAATTGTCTTTTTGCATAACGTTTTGTATCCCTCTTTATTAGTCTTTCCATTTCTTCTTTTTCTATTTCACCATCCAGATAAGCAATTATATGTTTATAACCAAGGGCATAAAAGCCCGGATCGCTCCTTTTAAAACCCATCTTTAAAAGACTTTTTACTTCCTCCAACCATCCTGATTTCAACATTTTTAAAGCTCGATTTTCCAGATTTTTATATAGTCTTTCCCTTGAAATATCCAGACCGATTTTAAGACATTCATAACTCTCTTCAGTAAAATTATGCTTTTCATGATAAGAAGAAAGAGGAACGTCAGTTGCAACATAAACTTCCAGTGCCCTTAATATCCTCAATTTATCATTAGGATGTAACTTTTCCGCTGTTGTTGGATCCACATCGACTAATCTGTTATAGAGAGTTGCGGAATCTATTCTTTTTGCCCCCTCATTTAAACTTCGTCGAATTTCTGGTGGAATATCAGGAAGAGAAAAAATTCCTTTCGTTAATACCTTAATATATAATCCTGTTCCACCTACTATAAGAACATTTTTATTCTGGCTATAAATTTCCTGGATAGCTTTTTTTGCATGTAATTGATATAATTTTACGTTAAACCTTTCAGCAGGAGTGACTATATCGATGAGATAATGCTTTGCCCTTTGCCTTTCCCTAAAGGATTGTTTGTTCGTGCCAATATCCATATATTTGTATACTTTTCTTGAATCCGCAATGATAATACTCCCCCCTATTTTTTCCGCAAGGAAAAGAGCAAGATCACTTTTTCCTGTTCCAGTAGGACCTAAAATTATAACTATCTTATTTATTATTTTACATTCCTTAAAGAGAGGAAGGAGCTATTATAATAATAGCTTTATACGAGAAATTTTCTCCTTTTGCTCAATAGATAAAGAATCGGACCCATAATCCATAATTCTGTCCAGAACAATATTAAGCTCACCTTTTATTTTGTCTTTTACATCACTGGATAGGTTTTTTGCCATTATATTTATATTATTTACCCAGTCATCCAATGAATATCTTATTTCACTTCTTTCAAACAGATAACCTTCCAAAGAACCGGCTTTGGCTGCAAATTTAAAAAGCTCTGAAAAATTGCTCAAATTTAAAACACCTCCATTTTAAATACCATCATAAACAATTCACTTGGGATCAGTTGACTGGATTCAGGAAAAAATTTTAACTAAAATAGCTATCGGAATTTTGTATTGTGAAAATGTTAAATAGTTAGTTCCTAAAATTTTTAAGAAAAAGCCTAACTGACAACTGATCCCTGTGGACTGTTTATATTACCTGATAACAATAACCGGACAGTGTGCATGGCGTATAACTTTATCCGCTATGCTTCCTAAAAACATTCTCTTTAAACCACCGATACCCCTTGTTCCAATAATAATATAGTCAAATTTTTCACTTTCAGCGTAGTCAAGTATTTCATTTGTTATATTTTCCGAGGCCAAAATTATAGTTTCACACTTCTGTCCTGATCCTTCGAATAGTTTTTGAGACCTGTCCAGTATTTTTCGGGATTTTTG
>JAXHUS010000255.1:0-2427 GCA_034189305.1 Thermodesulfobacteriota bacterium
GATATCCACCATCCTCGTGATTGCCAATACATTTTGAATTTACCAAAAATTGCTACCGCAATTTTTGGGATTATCCGTTTGTATTAAATATTTGCGTTCCAATTCCTGTATCGGTAAAGATTTCTAAAAGCACGGCATGTTCAATTTTACCGTTAATAATATGTGTTTTCCCCACACCATTATCAATGGCAGAAAGACAGCAATTTACCTTTGGAAGCATACCTGCATTTATAACTTTATCCCTTTTCAGCTTTACAATCTCATCTCTTTTAAGGGAGGGAATAAGTTTCTTATCGGATCCCATTATTCCGGGTACATCCGTAAGCAGAATCAGTTTTTCCGCGTTTAAAGCCTCTGCTATCTTTCCGGCAACAAGGTCCGCATTAATATTATATGTTTCTCCCTTTTCTCCAATCCCTACAGGTGCAATAACAGGTATGAAATGGGCATCCTGTAAAGTCTCTATTATAAGGGGATATATATTTTCAACTTCCCCCACTTTCCCCAGATCAATAATTTCCGGAGGCAGAGCCTTTTTATTAATCCTGGAAAGGGTAAGCTTTTTTGCTTTAATAAGCCCGCCGTCCTTTCCACTTAAACCAACGGCCTTCCCCCCATTTTGATTAACCAGACTGACAATCTCTTTATTAACCTTTCCAACCAGAACCATTTCAACGATATCCATCGTCTGTTCATCAGTAACCCTGTATCCTTCAACAAATGTTGATTCTTTGCCTATCTGAGACAGAAATTCTCCAATTTGAGGTCCGCCTCCATGAACAATGACCGGCTTTATGCCTATATAATTTAAAAGCACCATATCCAAAGCAAAGAGTTTTTTTAAGTGGGGGTGAACCATGGCGCTGCCCCCATATTTAATAACCACCGTCTTCTGATAAAAATTTCTTATATACGGCAGAGATTCAACCAGGACATTTGCTTTATTTATTAGTTCCTTCATTTTATAGTATATACCTGCTCAGGTCTTCATCTTCTATTACATCTGACAATTTATCCTTTACATACAAAGAATCGATTACAATCCTCTTTTTGTTAAGACCGGGGGCATTAAAAGAAATTTCTTCCAGAAGCTTTTCCATTACGGTATAAAGCCTTCTTGCACCGATATTTTCAGCCCTTTCGTTCACCCCGGCTGCAATTTCAGCAATTTCAGCAATAGCATCATCTCTAAATTCAAGGACGATTCCTTCAGTTTTAAGGAGCGCTTTATACTGCTTTATTAATGCATTCTTTGGCTCTGTCAAAATTTTTTCAAAGTCCTTCCTGCCCAGGGTATTAAGTTCTACTCTGATAGGAAAACGTCCCTGAAGTTCAGGAATTAAGTCCGAAGGTTTTGATACATTAAAGGCGCCGGAAGCAATGAAAAGAGTATGGTCGGTTTTAACTGGTCCATATTTTGTAATTACTGTAGAACCTTCTACTATCGGTAAAAGATCCCTCTGAACTCCTTCTCTGGAAACCTCGGGTCCGTAACCTCCTTCCCTTCCTGCAATTTTATCTATTTCATCGAGAAATATGATCCCGGATTGCTCAACCCTTTCTTTTGCTTTGCCGACCACTTTATCCATGTCGACAAGTTTTTGGGCCTCTTCTTGCGTAATAATCTCAAAGGCTTCAGGTATTTTTACCCTTCTCTGCTTTTTCTTTGAGGGAAAGATGTTACTAAACACGTCCCTGAAATTTATATCCATTTCTTCAATACCTGTTGCAGAAAATACCTCAACTATTGGAACTGTTTTGTGGTCTAATTCGATTTCAATCTCTCTGTCGTCAAGTTTATTTTCCAGAAGGAGTGTCCTGAACTTTTCTCTTGTTCTCTTAATACTTTCCCTGTTCAGGGTGTCTTTTTCTTCTTTGTTATTTGATTTTGTCTCTGTCCTGGGCAGAAGCAAATCCAGTATCTTTTCTTCTGCCAGATTCCTTGCCTTGTCTTTTACATTCTCCATTTCTTCCGTCTTTAGCATGTTCACAGCAAGTTCAGTCAGGTCCCTTATCATCGATTCTACATCCCTGCCCACATATCCCACTTCTGTAAACTTAGAAGCTTCAATTTTTAAAAAGGGTGATTGAGCAAGTTTTGCAAGTCTTCTTGCAATTTCTGTTTTCCCTACCCCCGTTGGTCCTATCATTATAATATTCTTTGGTGCTATTTCATCCCGCAAATCTTCCGGGATCTGCCGTCGCCTCCAGCGATTACGCAATGCAATAGCAACAGCTTTTTTAGCTTCATCCTGACCTATTATATATTTGTCCAACTCTTTTACTATCTCTTTTGGTGTAAGTTCTGGCATTTTTATAACTCTTCTATAAAAAAATTACTATTTGTATAAATACATATACCTGAAGCAATATTTAACGCCTCTTTTGCTATATCTGCAGCAGAAAAATCTGTAAACTTAAGGAGCG
>JAXHUS010000256.1:0-2948 GCA_034189305.1 Thermodesulfobacteriota bacterium
CGTCTGTCATCCTTTGAAAGGCTTAAAAGTGTTGCATCAATGGCCTGTTTTTCCGAACATATCAGACCCACCTGAACTTCGCCGTCGGAGAAGGCGAATACCTGGGGCCTCAGCATGGCAGTATCCGTTATACCTAAAAGTTGAAACTTGTTTTCTGCAGGAATATTACGCGCAATAATGAAGAACCATGGACCATCTGGCGAACCATGTATATGGGTAGCCTGTATGGCCCTATAGACTCTCTGTTTTTCTCCGGGCAGCCTGTCAAAGTCCAGTTCCGTTGTGGGCGCCATAGCTTCTATAATATATTCAAGGGGATAATGGTATGTCCGTTCAAGCAAATCGAATAAAAGTGCGGACACCTCTGTGTCGGTGAGAAACTGCGGATAAATATGACGTTGTAAAAGGTACTCACAAACCGAATGATAATTTGCAAAGTCACCATTATGAACCAATGCCATATTAATTCCTGCAAAAGGATGAGCGCCGCCGGGATGCCATACCCGACCTTTTGTGGGAAACCGCTGGTGTGCAATCCACACATGTGCTAAGAGTTCTTCCATTTTATAATATTTTACAATTCCCTCTGCATAACCAACGACCTTAAGGATCATAATGTTTTTGCCATGGGATAGGACAAATGCCTTTTGCTCGCCAAGGGAGGCATAAAATTCCTGATTTAACCTGAAACTGTTTTGAGCAATAAATTCGTCTTCTGCCTCACCTGAATCAAGATTCTGGAACTCATTTTGTATGACGAATGATTTAAGTATATCCGGCTTAACACGAACGAAATAACGCCAGACATCCGGTGGCTTTACCTCCAGACCTTCAATGGAATTCCAGTTTTCAACGGTTTCCAGTTTGTTGGTAGTTTCTAAATCAAAGTTTGGTTTTATATATTTTTCTTCCACATCTTTTTGCACTCCCGGATCCAGGAATGCCAACTGTAACATATAATGCTCATCCAGTACTTTACGGCTTATACCAAGTTGTTCTGGAACGAATCCGACCGCTGCAATACCTCCGCCCTTCCCGTTTCCCCTGTTGTGCATCAATCTTGAAGGTTCATAAATATGTCGGCCCGCCACAGGTTTATTACAACAAAATCCAACTACACCACATCCCCCTTCTTCCTCATTTTTTTTCAGAATACAAGGAAAATTAACCTTTTCAATAAGTTGTCTTCTTGAATGTAATTTTTTTTGTATTATATTTTTATGCACGTAAATGTCCCATACAATTTTTTTATTTTTTTATTAGTTATTTCCTGCCACGGTTTCTAACCAACTCATTTCTATCTGTATAACATCCTTTTCGGTTTCTTAAAAGCATCTCGATTATCCAAATTTTAATCATAAATATTAATATATTTTTTAATTTTCAGAAACCTTTTAATTGCTTTATAATAAATTATATAAACACTTTTTTATTCTGCCCCTATACTAAAGATTATTGGTATAAATATATAACTATAAGGTAATAGGTTACCTATTACCTTATTTATCATAAAGCAAAAAAGTTGTCAAAAAGTTTTTCAATATCAAAAAATCAAGGAGTACCGGTTGTTTAGAAAGAAGATCAATTAATTGGGGGTAATGTTTTTGTTAATTGGAATACCGTTCAAACAGGTATAATAACTTTACACTGCACACCTGAATCCAATAATGTTAGACCACAGTCTTTCATGTGCTTTTATACGTCTGCTGGAAGAAAAAATATCTCCATCAACAAAACTTCCACCTTTAATTACATATCCTTTATCGGAAGGGCTGTCGGAATGTTCATAAATAGTAGATGTCCACTCCATGATATTGCCTAATAAGTCACATATCCCGAAAGGACTTTTGGATAAATCCTGATAATAATCTACGGGCGTGGTATCACCAATCCAGGATTCTTCAGAATTGCAATATTCCTTTTTCCATTCATTGCCCCAGGTAAAAATGCTGCAATCAGAACTTTTTGCCGATACCTCCCACTCATCTTCATCGGGCAGCCTTTTTCCTGTCCAGGAAGCAAAAGCGCGTGCATCTTCAATACTGACCTGCACAACAGGATGGGTATCTTTCTCCTCTATTGAACTACCCGGGCCAAAAGGATGCCTCCAGCAAGCGCCGGCAACAATCCTACTTACAATCCCGTTAGTTAATATAAAACTTTTGCGTCCAGTCCCTTTGTCTACATTTCTTTTAATTTTTCCCTCATAGACTACTCCATATCCTACCCTTTCTGCACTGGTCTTATAACCTGTTTTTTCTATAAATATTTTAAAAATACCATTAATTACCGGAAACTCGCCAATATAGAAAGGTTTTAACAAAACTTTTTTCTCCTCTCGTTCATTATAACAGGAATTTTTCCTTCCAACTTTATAATCACCTCCCGGAATCCAGATATGACGGTTAAAAAATTTTTTGGTAATATCCAAATAGTCTTCAAATTTTTCAGCTAAAATTTTTGCTTTTACTAATTCATCCTTACGAAAATATTCATCTTCAGGAATTTCTTCTGACAAGAATTCTACCAAACCACATTTTTTCCCCTCTTTTACACCTGTACTATCCTTGCCAAAAGAATTTTTAGCGGAAATTCCTCCGCCGGTATCTTCATCAGGTTTACCGGTTCCAAAAGAACCTCCAACCTCCTCAATTCCGACTGCTTCCTGATGTTCCCCCGTAAGCCCAATCTCTTCAACGACTTCATCCGTTCCGGGGAGTTCCACACCTTCTTCTCCCTCAAGTCCTTTTCCTTCTCCAGCCCCTTCGGCTTCTCCCGCAATTTCCCCGGCTTTTGCACCTTTTTCATCAACTTCCTGATAATCCCCCCCTTCCCGCTCTTCAAAAGCTTCGGAGTCTTCTTCAACTTCTACCAGCTCATCGTCATCTATCTCTTCAATTATTGTATCCTCTTCTAAAGGAGGAACTTCTTCAATCTCCTCAATTCCG
>JAXHUS010000257.1:0-2388 GCA_034189305.1 Thermodesulfobacteriota bacterium
GTAGGGGGTAGAGTGGTTGAAATGGCTGAGATGGAATTTATGGTAAGGGGCAGGGGTTATATAAAAAATATTGAGGATCTTGAGAATACATCCGTCAGTGTAGACCGCTACGGAACTCCAATCCTGTTAAAGGATATAGCCGCAATCCAGGTAGGCCCGGAACTCCGCAGGGGATTGGCTGAACTAAATGGAGAAGGCGAAGTGGTTGGGGGAATAATTGTTATGCGGTATGGGGAAAATGCCCTTCAGGTTATCAAAAATGTTAAGAAAAAATTAGAAGAGCTGAAGGTGGGGCTTCCCGATGATGTCAAAATTACTACCGTCTACGATCGCTCTGCCCTTATTTACCGTGCTGTCGCTTTCTTGCGGGAAAAGCTTATCGAGGAAAGTATTATTGTTGCCCTGGTCTGTATTGTTTTTCTGCTTCATTTCCGAAGCGCCTTTGTTGCCATATTTACCCTTCCGGTGGGTATTCTCATCTCTTTTATCATCATGTATTATCAGGGAATCAATGCCAATATCATGTCCCTGGGAGGCATTGCAATTGCTATTGGGGCAATGGTAGATGCTGCTATTGTGATGATAGAGAATGTGCATAAGCATATTGAAAGGGAGGGGGACAAAAAAGACCGCTGGCAGATAGTAATCGATGCTTCAAAAGAAGTAGGACCGGCTCTGTTTTTTTCCCTGCTTATTATAACCCTTTCCTTCCTCCCGATTTTTACCCTTCAGGCTCAGGAGGGAAGACTTTTTAAACCTCTGGCATTTACTAAAACCTACGCCATGGTCGCTGCTGCTTTTCTTTCTATTACTATTGTTCCGGTTCTTATGGGATTTTTAGTCCGGGGTAAGATTCTCCCGGAAGAAAGAAATCCCATAAATAAATTTTTAATCACTATCTACAGCCCTGTCATCTATTTTGTATTGCGCTTCAAAATCACCACGATTCTCATAGCCTTAGGTATTCTTATAGCCACTGTTTATCCGCTGAGAAAGCTGGGGTCGGAATTTATGCCTCCATTATATGAAGGGGATTTTCTTTATATGCCTACAACCTTACCGGGTATATCCATCACCAAAGCCAGAGAACTGCTTCAACAGACCGATAAAATTATAAAGACCTTTCCCCAGGTCCATCATGTCTTTGGCAAAGTGGGCCGTGCTGAGACTGCTACCGATCCGGCTCCCCTGAGTATGATAGAGACTACCATAATGCTGAAACCTGAGGAGGATTGGCCGAAGGTAAAGACTGTCCGGTGGTATTCAAACTTTGGGATTCCTGGGGCTGTAAAAAATATTCTTTCTTTGATATGGCCGGAAGAAAAGCCTGTAACCCCGGAAAAATTGACTGAAGATATGGATCGTTCCATTCAATTCCCAGGGCTTACAAATGCCTGGACTATGCCTATTAAGACCCGGATTGATATGCTCAGTACGGGAATTAAGACTCCGGTAGGGATAAAGATAGCGGGTCCGAAACTGGAAATACTCCAGGAACTGGGAGAACAGATTGAAAAGGTTATACGAAATATCCCAGGCACCCTCAGTGTTTATTCCGAACGGGTGGCAGGGGGCAACTACCTGGATTTCCGGATAAAACGGCGGGAGGCGGCAAGATACGGTCTTACCGTGATGGATGTCCAGGAGATAATAATGACAGCCATCGGGGGCATGAATATCACCATTGCAGTGGAGGGACTTGAACGATATCCTGTTAATTTACGTTATGGAAGGGAGCTGCGGGAGAACATTGAAAGTCTGAGGCGGGTTCTGGTTTCCACCCCCAGGGGAGAGCATATTCCCATTTATCAGCTGGCGGATATTGAGATAAAAAAAGGCCCACCCGGCATAAAGAGCGAAAATGCCCGGCTGAATGCCTGGATATATGTGGACATAAAAGGCATTGATGTGGGAACATATGTGAATAATGCCCGGAAAATTTTAGAGGAATCCATTACCTTTCCACCGGGATACAACTTGAAGTGGAGCGGACAATATGAATACATGGAACGTGCTAAAGCCAGGCTAAAGATGGTTATTCCTCTGACCCTTTTGATTATATTTCTTCTTCTTTACTTTAATTTCAAAAACATAACAGAAAGTCTTATGGTTATGCTGTCCCTTCCTTTCTCCATTGTGGGTGGAATCTGGTTTATGTATATTCTTGATTATAACATGAGTGTAGCTGTAGGCGTCGGGTTTATTGCCCTGGCAGGAATAGCCGCTGAAACCGGGGTGATCATGATTATTTATCTTGAGCATGCTTATTCTGAAGTAAAAGAAAAGATGGGAACATCTTTAACCATAAAGGATCTTTATGAAGCCATTATTATTGGTGCAGTTGAGCGAGTAAGGCCAAAGATTATGACTGTTACGGCTATTATGGGT
>JAXHUS010000258.1:0-2896 GCA_034189305.1 Thermodesulfobacteriota bacterium
AAAATTTTCCTCGTCGGTTTTTATGAATATCCTGTGCGAAAGTATCTGATAAGTTAACATATTCATATACATCTTTTAATAAGATTATCCTTTAACAACTCAGCAATGGTATTCCCTACAACAGTTGAGAGATCAGCATATTTAACGTCGAAACTTTGCTGTAAAGCATCCGTTACATTGCTTACGGTTCGTTTTCCATCAAGTAAAATCCAGATAAAAGCAGCCGTGTTATTCAAAGAATAAATCACTTCATCGGATTCTTTATATAGAATACAACCATCGTCAAGTTCTATGAAGAAAATTCCGTCAATATTCTGCTGAAATATTTGGTCATATCCTATCTTCATTGTGTTTATATGAAAATAGAGAATTCAGGAGTCAGAAGGAAGAGTTTGTAAAATAAATTATTCCGAGACTCCTTCTGTCTTCTGTATTCTTTTTCCATGCCTGGTTGTAACAGTAGGTCATGTAGGTTATTCATAAATTAAATCCTGAAAATTGTTTCCAGTTTCATTTAAACGAATAACTTTTTTATCTGTGTTTCTTATAAACTTTTAACCTCACTAAGAAGCTGCTTTTATCTTCTTTATTATTTTTTCATCCACTTTCATTTTCTTAAAGTAACTATATATGTGACTTTTTTTGTCATAACATGAGATCGCCTTTTTAACCTGGGAAATCCCTTCGTCCTCCATCCCTTTTTTTAAGTAATACGCAGCAAGCACAGTATGATAAAAGGCATTATTAGGGTCAAGGGAAATGGCCTTTTTATAAAACATTTGAGGGGTCAGTACCTGACATTTATCACTTCCTGATATTTTTAATTGAGAAACTATCACTTCTTGAGCATTAAATCCTGGGGTTTGTCCCCAGATCTCCCTTAACATGCCCAGGGAAAGCCAGAGATCTCCATTTTTTGGACACAGTTTAATTCCCTTTAATATTGTATCCTTTGCTTTCAGTAAAAATTTATCTCTATCTAAGGGAAATCTTGCCCTGAAAAAATATAACGATGCAAGCTGACTATAATAATCTACATTTTTTGAGTCAAACTGTAATGCCTTTTCATAAAGGGAAATTGCCTCTATCCAATACCCATACGCTTCCTTGTTCAATCCTCTGTTATAGTATTTATCAGCCAGGTAAGTCTTTGCAATAAGAAATACAACTATATAAAGGAAAAAACAAAGAAGGGCGCCGAATATAATTTTTACTATTCTTGATTCTGAATTTCTTAAGGGTAACATTAAAGATGTCAATATCTTAACCCCCCTGGTTTGCTTACAGCTCCAATCATTCCTAAAAAAGTGAAAAAAAGAATTGTATTTGCAGGAATATGTAAATTAAAATCAAAAATACTATGAATAAATAGAGCCAGAATTCCAGTTGTACAGCCGAAAGAAATACCCCTTTTAAGCCGACTTTCTGTTTTATAAAATGTAGTAACACCCATTTTAAAGGCGCTAAATATAAGCCAGAACATTAGAGGTAGAAATAAAATCCCCATTTCCGATGTAAAATGAAGAAAGTCATTATGAGCCCATTGAAATTTATTGATAATACCGGGTGGTCGATAGCATGGAAAGGCATAAGAAAATGTTCCGATTCCGCTTCCCAGAAAAGGATTATCCTTTATAATACCCATGGTTCCCTTCCAGACAATAACCCTTTTTTCAAAAGTCAGGGGTTCCTTAACTAAATCGCCAAAAGTTGAAATTCTTTCAATTAAAGGATTTAAACCCAAGATGAATACAAAGGTAATTATGAGGGTTATAACGGATAAGGTCCATACCTTTTTTGAGAGTATGCCCTTTTTCCATGCAAGAAATGCCATAAAAAAAAGGGCTGTACCTGCGGCTATCCATCCTCCGCGAGATAGGGTTAAAATGAGAGAAATTACCATGAGTATGATTCCGTATATAAGTATTCCCCTTTTCCCCCTATCCTTAAAATAACCCACCATTCCGATAGAAAGGGGCAGACAGAGTTCAAGGTAGCCGGCAAAATGATTGCGATTCACATAGGTTGAAGACAAAAAAACTTTCCATGAAGGGGTGCCCATTGAAACGGCATATTGAATTAAACCCAATAGAGATAAAAATACCCCGGTGATAATGATTGAAAGACAGAGAAGATGAATTTTTTTCCTGGTAGAAAAAAAATTCTGAATAATAATAAAAATAATAATGTAACAAAAGAATAGCGCAATTGATTTTTTACTTTGTTCCGGGTAAATGGAAAAGAAATATGATGAAATACTTAAAAGAAAAATGGAAAAAAGGGGTAATTCAAGACCGGATAAGTAAAGACTCTGTTTATTCAGGATCAGATTAAAAATAAAAAGGAAAAAACAACTAATAACAATCAGATAAATAAAACATATGGAACTTATATCCACTGCCCCCCGCAAAATCGGGGATATAATTAATATCAGGATAATTCCCCAGAGGATAATGAAATTTGATGATTCCTGATTTTTCATGATACTTTTTCTTTATAATACTCTCCATAATTATAATAATAAGAATATCTCCCCCTGGTTGGATCAACCCCATTTAATACAACACCTAAAACATTAGCTCCTGATCCCTTCAAAATCTCGAAAGCTTTTTTTGCCTGCGTCGGTCTTGTTTTGTCCGATCTTATAACGAAAATAGTACCGTCTGAATATCTGGAAAGCACAATAGAATCTGCGATAAATATTGGAGGTGAGTCCATGAGAATATAATCAAAATTATTTTTACATATAGAAAGGATTGTCTCAAACCTTCTTGACGTAATAAGAGCAAAAGGATTGGGAACGGATTCACCACCGGAAAGCAATTTAAGATTTTCTATTCCGGTATCAGCAATAAATGTATTGACCTTCTTTTCAAGGTATGGAGTGTCCACTTGC
>JAXHUS010000259.1:0-7439 GCA_034189305.1 Thermodesulfobacteriota bacterium
CGTTGTCTGGCCATATCAACGGCACGATTGGTATCAGTGGTTGTTCCCGATTGTGTAATGGCCACGACAAGGGCGTCATCAAAACGATCTCCCATGACAAAGGCACTGAATTCAGAGGCCTCCTTCATTCAAATTGTAATCGAAGCTAAAATCACCGAAATCGATTCGGACAGTCTAAAGGACCTGGGAATCAGATGGGGTGGGAGATTTGAAAGTGGTGACCTAACTGCCAGGGGGACTTCCCTGAATGAGGAAATGGGGAGCAGCGGTGAGAACTTTCTGGTTGATCTCCCGGCGGATGTAGCAAGGGGTAGCGGAGGTGCTATCGGTTTTTTTATCGGAGATCTCCAGAAGAACTTCCTGGATTTACAACTGTCGGCCCTGGAAGAAAAGGGAAGGGGTAAGGTACTGGCAAGCCCGAAGGTGATAACTCAGGATAATCAGAAGGCTTATATTAAAATAGGAGATGAAATTCCTTACCAGGAAAGAACATTTGCCGGAGGAGTTTCGTCAACCGAAGTTAAGTTTAAAGACGCGGCCATTGAGTTAGAGGTAAGTCCTCATACAGTGGGAGATGAGGTGTTCCTTGATATTGTGGTGGCTAAGAAAAGTCCTGATTGGTCAAATACCATTCAAGGCAACCCTCCCCTTAAAGCCCAGGCTTTGACCACAAAAGTCTCTGTAAAAAGTGGAAGAACTTTTATTGTGGGAGGTTTAACTATTGAGGAAGAATCCGTTTCCAGAAGTAGTGTTCCTTTTTTTTCCGGTATCCCTGTCTTAGGGCATATTTTCAGACAGGAAAATAAAATCAAAGAAAAGAAGGAACTCATTATCTTTATTACTCCCACCATCATAAAAGAAGAGGGGTAGGGGCAAAGGTTTTATAAAATGACAAATTCCAAAGCGGGAAATGCCAAATGAATGACAAAAATAAGGTGCATGGTGCATGGTTTAAAGGTGCAAAAACCAGGCTTAAAGATTAACTCCTTATACCGTACACCTTATACCTTACAAAATACATTTAGTCATTTGGATTTCATTTGACATTTGGATTTTGGCATTTGAAATTTTTTTCATTATAGGGGTTACAAATGGCAAGAGAATATATGGGACAATTTAAACAGTTGGGAGCGTTCCTTATAGAAGAACAAATCATTACAGATGCCCAACTGCATCAAGCCTTGAAAAGACAGCAAGAAATCGGAGGACATTTAGGAGATGTTCTTGTAGATATGTGGTTGATCACCGAGGAAACCAAACTTCGCCTTTTGGGAAAACAGCTTGATGTCCCTTATATTTCCCCCAAGGATATGGAAAATCTTGATTTAAATGTTGCCCAGCTTATTCCAGAATATCTTGCCAGAAAATATTTAGCCCTTCCCATAAAACAGGATCAGGGGGAATTGATTGTCGTCATGGCCAATCCCTTTGACGTAATGGCTAAAGATGATCTTAAAAAGTATACAAATTCCGAGATCAGTCCTGTCCTTGGATCTAAAAAGGCTATTGAAGAAACTTTAAAGTTGATTTACCCTGAGGAAGAGGAACTGGGCAATATAGGTGAGGTACTGGGGGACCTGTCCGACATTCAGGTGGAACTACGCAGGGAAACCGATGAAGCTGAAGTAGTAGACCTGGCAAAATTGCAGGAACAGGTCAAGGAAGCCCCTTTAATAAAACTGGTCAATTATATTATTGCAAATGCGGTGGACAAGAGGGCCAGTGATATACATATCGAACCTTCGGAGGACCGGGTTAATATTCGCTATCGAATTGACGGCGTTCTATATGATATACTTACCCCCCCCAAATATCTTCAAATGGCAATAGTATCAAGGATAAAAGTTGTTGCTCAAATGGATATAGCCGAAAGGCGTTTGCCCCAGGACGGACGCTTTACCATCCGTCTGGGAAAACAGGAGTTAGACTTAAGGGTATCTATTATACCAACTAACTTCGGTGAAAAAGTAGTTATGAGGATTCTGGATAAAGGATCCTTTCTTCTTGGTATGGAACAATTAGGTCTGGATAAAAACGAGTTAAAGGTTTTTAAAAGGGCAATCGGTCTTACAAATGGGTTAATCCTTTTAACAGGCCCAACGGGCAGCGGAAAATCAACCACCCTGTATTCATCTTTAAATTTTATAAAGTCACCTGAAAAAAATATAGTGACCATAGAGGACCCTGTAGAATGTCAGATGAAAGGAGTGCATCAGATTCAGGCAAACCCCAAGATAGGGCTTGATTTTGCCACAGGTTTCCGCGCAATTCTTCGTCAGGATCCGGATATAATCATGCTTGGAGAAATCAGGGATCTTGAAACGGCAGAAATTGCAATCAGGGCTTCCTTAACCGGTCATCTGGTCTTTTCTACCCTGCACACAAATGATGCTGTGGGGACTATAATCCGCTTAATAAATATGGGTGTAGAGCCTTTTCTGGTAGCCTCTGGTGTCAGGCTGGCTCTGGCTCAGAGGTTGGTTCGTCGGGTCTGCTTTGAATGTAAAGAACCTTACAACCCTTCTAAAGAGATAATTAAAGAGTTAAAGTTAAATGAATTTATTGGAGAAAACGCTACATTCTATCAGGGAAAAGGCTGTAAAAAGTGCAATCAGTCGGGCTATTACGGGAGGGTAGGTATATATGAAGTCTTTGAAATAAATTCGGACATCAAGGAGATGATTTTACTTGACACATCTCCTAAAAAAATTAAAAACAGAGCAATGGAAATGGGGATGTCTACTCTGTATCAGAGTGGTATGGGAAAAGCCGTCAAGGGATTTACCACTATAGAAGAAGTTTTAAGGGTTTGTACTGAAGAAGATTAAGAAATTTTTTAGTTCTGCATGAGTTAATTATGCCGTTATATAGTTATACAGCCAGGGACGCAAGCGGTAAGAAGATACATGATTTTATGGAAGTAAGTAATGAAACTGCGCTTCTTGAAAAACTGCGTAAAAAGCGGTTTATGGTGTTATCTGTCGCCGAAGAAAAAGAAACGGGAAAACAGGATAAAGGCATTACAAAGCTTTTTGCCCCTGGGAGTAGAAGGATTGTGGAAAGGGTAAAACTTGCCGTTTTATTATCCTTTACAACTCAGTTGTCGGCCATGTTAGATGCAGGTCTCCCACTGGTGCAAAGTTTAGGAGGATTGGCCTTAGATATAAAGGATAAAAGATTTCGGGAAACAATAGAAAAGGTAGAAACTAATGTCAGGGAAGGAAATTCCTTTTCAGATTCTCTGGAAAAATTTCCCGGCATCTTTAATAAAATATTTGTAAATTTGATAAAGGCGGGAGAAATAAGTGGGAAATTGGGACTTATTTTAGCCCAATTGACGACTTATCTGGAGTATCATGCAAACCTGAGAAGAAAGGTAAAATCGGCACTGATATATCCTGTTGTGGTTGTTGCCTTTGCCCTGTTTGTCATATTATTTATGCTGGTAAAAATTATCCCCAAGTTTCAAAAAATCTATTCTGATTTAGGCAGAGAACTGCCTTTGCCCACCAGGCTACTGATAGGCATATCCGACATGCTTCAGAGCAATTTTTTTCTGTGGTTATTATTAATAGTAGGGATTGTTGGGCTGGGTTTATTTTTTCGTAAAACCCCCAGAGGTCGTTTAATACTGGATCAAACCAAGCTAAATCTGCCCATTTTCGGCCCCTTATTAAAAAAATCCATCCTGTCTAATTTTTCCAGAACGTTAAGCATTTTAGTAAGAAGCGGCATACCTCTGGTGCAGGCAATGCGGCTGGCTACTCAATCCATAAATAACCTGGTAATTACTAACAGCCTTTCACAAATTGCTGACAATATTGAAAGAGGCGGCGGTGTAGGGGAAAGCTTCAGGAAAAGCGGGATATTTCCGGAAATGATGCTGCAGATGATAACTACCGGAGAAAAAACCGGGGCAATTGATGATATGATAATTAAAGTATCTACTTTTTATGATCAGCAAATAGATGCCACTGTAAATACTTTGACTACCCTCATTGAACCACTGGTTATAATCATAATCGGCACTTTAATAGGGGGGATAATGCTTGCAATGTTCCTGCCCGTTTTCAAAATGGGGGGGGCCATGCAGTAAATAAAAATTTAAAGCCAATGACTCAATTCTTTAAAAGCTAAAAAGGTAAAGAGTATGGATGCTAAATCAAAAACAAAAAAAGAGACTAAATTATTATCCACCATCTCTCATGAACTGAGAACACCATTAAATTCCATTATTGGTTTTGCTGAACTTCTAAAGGACCAGGTATATGGAGAAATCAATGAAAAACAGGCCCAGTATTTAAATAATATCCTTTCAAGTTCCAGAAATCTTTTATTTCTTTTGAATGATTTGATTGATTTAATTAATTTGAAATGGGAGGATGCGGATTTAGAATTTAGTGAATTTTCTATAATCCAGGCTATAAAAGAGGCCCGGATGTTGGTTGAGCCCCTTGCCAGTCATAAAAATATTCTCATAGTGGTTAGAAATGACGAGCAGTTACCCACTATAAAGGCTGACGAGGTTAAATTCAAAAAGATACTTCACCATCTCCTTTCTAATGCCGTCAAATTTACCCCCAGTGGGGGAAAGGTAGAGATAGTAACAAGATATCTTAAAGCCCCGCCCGCCCATTTTACTTCCCTTCCCACCCAGCCCTGTGCGGAGGTTTCAGTGATTGATAACGGAATCGGAATAAAAAAAGAGGACCAGGAGAATATCTTTTCTGAATTCTACCAGAACGATTCTACCCTCTCCCGGGAATTTGAAGGAACCGGTCTTGGACTGAGTTTAGCAAGGGATATGGTAAATTTGCATCATGGAAAAATTTGGGTAGCTAGCAAAGAAGGAGAGGGGAGTAAGTTCAGCTTTATTATCCCCTTAACTAAAATTGGAGGCTTAAGGGATAAAATTATGGCAGGTGAAAAAATTTTATTAGTAGAGGACACTCTATTGAACCGGGAGCTGGCTAAAGATGTCCTGGAACTGGCAGGATACCAGGTCTTTGAGGCAGTTAATGGAAAGGAGGCTATTTCCTATGCCCGCCAGTATAATCCCGACCTGATTTTAATGGATATTGAACTGCCTGATATGGACGGTCTTGAAGTAACCAGGTTATTGAAAGAAGACCCTTTGACCAGGGATATTCCTGTAGTTGCTCTTACTGCTCACAGTCAACCAGGTGATCAGAAAAATATTCTGGAAGCATGTTGTGTTGGACATATTCTCAAGCCCATTGACACAAAAAGATTTCCTCAAATGGTTGCAGAGTTCTTAAAATAAATCCATTATTTTTTTATGTCGGGAAACCCTTGCCTTTTTATAACTGCTCAGGTGGACAGCCTTAAGGTGGAAGGCTTTTAGAGAAAAATTCTTATCAAAGCGTTTAGGATTCATGTGTAACCATGATTTAGGACTGATTAAACCAAAGATCTTCACAACCGAGAAGGTCTAAAATGGATTAATTAGAACGTTAAAAGATGATAGATAATCGTCAGACTTTTGTCTAAAAGCCTCTTATTAGTTGCTTTTTTTAATGAATCTTAAACAACTATAATCCGGCATTAGAAAGCGATTATGCAAACTACAGATTCCAGATCCACCACGACTGGAGCCATGGACCGAACTCAGGATATTTATCCCTTTAAAAGTTTCTTCAAGTATGAGAGGGTCGTTATCAAAATAGTAACAATTCTCGCATAATCTTTTACACTTTATCAGGTGGGTGGATTCTTGAGATTTGCTATCCCCTGATCTTTGTAAAGGCTCCTTTAAAATGTTAAATTTCAAGTCATAACCTCTCCTAATGTTGTAATCTATCTTATGGCCTGCCAATAACTGCTAAAAATATAAGTGGTGAGAAAAAAGCCCAGAGGTACGTTAACAATAACTCCAATGGTAAAAGCCCAGAAAGGTTTCAGCCCAAAAATGGCCAATTCTTTAAAACGAGTGGATAAACCGATACAGAGAAAACAAAAAACAAATGCCCATGATCTAAGTTCTTTGATGGGACCGATGGCTTTTGATTTAAGGACACTTTCAAACCAGTCAGTTTTGTAATGAAGATTTTTGATCGCCCATTCCTGGTCAGGATATTTTGCGGCAGAAATAAGCAAATCAAGTTCACTTAATGTCATCTTTCCTTTAAAGGTGATAACCCTGTTTTTACTGTCATAAACAAATTTTTGCGTCAATTGTTCCGGGATAATATAATCAGAAAAATCTGCATTGTAGGCATGCTTTTGGGCCTTGGATTTAAAAATATCATTTAATTTTACCTTCCCCACATGATCTTTAGGAGCAAGACCGGCTATTATACTCATAATGATAGAAGCTGTAAAAAAACCTAAAACAAATTTTGGGAAACGCTCCCAGATGACACTAATACCGACACTTGTTTCTCCTTTGCTTTTCTCCCAATACATTACTGAAACTATAGATAGTATAAAAGCCCATATTCCTATCCAGATATCCCGGCCAATAACTTTCATGAGCGTAAAGGTATGAATCGGGGCGTCTCCATATTCACTTGCGATCTCTGCTACAACTGCAAATCCGGCAGCATCCGCATATTCAGAAGTTCCCACCCATGCCCCTGCCTCTCCCGGAGTAATGAGATACCATGGAGAAAGTTTAGTAACAATTCCGTCAGGAGGAATCATAAACTTGGTAAGTATTGCAAGAACAAAGACCATTACAATAGCCCATATAGATACTACGCCTATGCTTATAGCAATGTGGTCCTTATCCGCCCTTACAGCGCCTCCTATGGCAATAGAACCGGATACACCGCAGACTGCCCCTCCCGTACCAAGAACCGCACCAAATTTAGGATCAAGATTGAATATTCGGGTTGCAGATAGAAATATGGCCATCCATGTGGCAACCGATACAATGGTGGCCTGTAAAAATGCAATCCCACCGGCCTCAAAAATAAGTGTCAAAGGTAAAGTTGCCCCTAAAAGTACAATACCTGTTTTGATATAGTATTCGGTACGCATTGAAGTATTAAGCCATCCCGGCATCTTAAACATATTTCCAACAATTAAACCGATTAAAAGCGCCAGAAGAGGGGCGCCCATATGCCATGTTTTCATTCCCTTCCATGAAGCAAGGTAAAAAATCAACAAAGAAGAAACAAAGATTATAATATAACCGATGATAAATTCCTTTACATTTCGCCCCATCATCCAAATACTCAGGGTAAAAACAGCCCCAAAACCAATAAAAACGGCAATATATGCACCGAAATTATTGCTGAAATCCTTCCATATCTCATTAATGCCAGACCATGCACCAGGGGTTACGGCATAATGTTTAACGGTGCTGCCACACCAGAAGACAATCATTACAATGGCAATAATGCCAAGTCCCAACCAGACCGCCCAATAATCTTCGGTTGTGAACAGCTGAGACCCAAACTTTGGTGTGTTTGTAT
>JAXHUS010000026.1:0-3495 GCA_034189305.1 Thermodesulfobacteriota bacterium
AAAAAATTCAGTTGACAAACTCACATTAGATAAGATCGGCAAGATATTCCGTGGAGAGGTTACCAACTGGAAAGACATTTGTAAACAGGATTTACCTATTACCCTTTATGGAAGACAGTCAAATTCAGGAACCTTTATTTTCTTCAGGGATTTAGCGTTAAAAGGAGATTATTCTTCCAGGATGAACCGGATGAACGGAAATGCTCAGATTGTGGAGGCAGTAAAACAAGATATTTCCGGTATTGGGTATGTAGGCGTTGGGTATGTAAAAGATGTAACAGGAATTACCGTGTTAAAAGTCGCTTCTCAAGTTGGCACCGATTATACAAGCCCTATCAACATACAGGATGTTAAAAGTGGTAAATATCCAATAACACGTCCCCTTAACCAATACATAAATGGTTTACCCAAAGGCGGTGTAAAGGATTTTATCGTCTTCGAGTTAAGTGAAGAAGGGCAAAAAATAGTAGCAGAAGAAGGGTTTTTCCCATTGCCTTATGAATATCAGGAGTTAAACAGAAAAAGTGCCGGATTGTAAATATCATATAAAAAGGGAAGGAGGCTTTTTATCCTTTTGGCATTAAAAGAGAAATTTATCCATGGCCTTTTTTTCTTTAACGGGATGCTGGTTGTTATTGTACTTTTGGGTATCTTTGCGTTATTAGTTTTTACGTCAATTCCTGCCTTTAAAGAGATACGTCTGACCGAATTCCTCTTAAGTGCAAACTGGAATCCCACATCATTCGTGAAATCTTCTTATGGAATTGTTTCTATGATTGTGAGTACATTTATGGTTACAATAGGAGCCCTTGTTATAGCAGTGCCATTAGGCATAGGTACAGCAGCATATTTATCTGATGTAGCCAGCCCAAAAGTCAGAGAGATTGCTAAACCTGTTATTGAGATATTAGCCGGCATACCTTCTGTAGTAATCGGTTTTTTAGGTATTGTTCTGACAGGGCCGCTTATTGCTAAAATTTTTGGACTGAATAACGGGTTAAATGCCGTAAACGGATCTGTACTCCTGTCTATTATGGCATTACCTACAATTATTAGTATATCGGAAGATGCTCTAAACAGCGTTCCTTTATCCTATCAGGAGGCATCTGTTGCATTAGGGGCAACCCATTGGCAGACGGTCATTAAAGTAAAAATACCGGCAGCCCTTTCCGGCATTATAGCATCATGTATGTTAGGCATGGGCCGGGCCATTGGTGAGACCATGACTGTTCTTATGGCAACAGGGTGTGCTCCGGCTATGCCGAATAGTTTCCTTGATTCGGTAAGAACTATGACTGCAACCATTGCCATTGAGTTAGGGGAAGTTCCATATCATACAACCCATTATTATGCTCTATTTGGCATAGGGTCGGTATTGTTTATTATTACCTTTCTTGTAAACATGACAGCAGATATTATTCTGCACAGATATGAAAAGGTAACAGGATGAGGCGCAAAATCATAATGCAAATTTTGGGGTTCAGTCTTTTAAAAGTTTGTATGGGGATTGTCCTTTTGGTCATAGTTGTTATTCTTTATGATATCACAAGTAAAGGTATTGGTGTGATAAATTGGGAGTTTCTTACTTCAATGCCTAAAAAAGGGATGACAGAGGGAGGGATATTTCCAGCAATTGCGGGGACGATTATGGTAACCGTAATCACGGCAATTTTGGCAGTTCCCATGGGCATGGGGTGCGCTATATATTTAAATGAATATGCTGGAGACAATAAAATAACGAGACTCATCAGGATGTCCATTAGAAATCTGTCAGGCGTCCCGTCTATTGTATATGGTTTGTTTGGTGTTGTGTTATTTGTACAGTTAATGCATTTAGGAACCTGTATGTTATCTGCAGGCCTTACATTAGGACTTATGACGCTACCCTGGACAATTACAGCAAGTGAGGAAGCTCTAAAGAATGTACCCCATTCCTATAGAGAAGGGGCATTGGCGTTAGGAGCAACCAAATGGCAGGCGATACGAACAAATGTATTGCCTTACGCTGTCCCTGGAATGCTTACCGGCACTATTTTAGGATTAGCCAGGGCCGCAGGTGAAACAGCGCCTATTCTTTTTACCGGGGCTGCATTTTATCTTTCTTATTTGCCGAAGTCTTTGTTCAGTCAATTTATGGCGTTACCGTATCATTTGTATATAATGTCGACCCAGCACCATGCCATAGCAAAGGTTCGACCCATTGCATATGGAACGGCATTAGTATTGGTTGCGTTGATATTTGTAATGAATCTTTATGCCATAATTTTACGATATCGTTTGAGAAAACGTAAATAATGGGTATAGAATGGTTGATGTCATAATAAGGGTAGAGAATTTCAGCTTTTACTATCGTGATATAAAAGCATTATATAATATATCCATGAATGTTCAAAAAAACAGGGTAGTTAGTATTATTGGCCCTTCCGGATGTGGTAAGTCTACATTTTTGAGGAGCATTAATCGTTTAAACGATTTGATTTCAGGTATAAAAGTAGAGGGTAAAATATTTTTCCATGGGAAAAATATCTATGACCCGGATGTTGAAATTGTCCGAATCCGGAGAAACATTGGGATAGTTTTCCAGAAATCGAATCCATTTCCTAAGAGTATTTTAGAAAATGTGGCATATGGATTAAAAGTTAATGGTGTAAAGGATAAAAGTTATATTGATCACAGAGTTGAGGTCAGTTTAAAAAATGCAGCCCTCTGGAATGAAGTTAAAGATAGATTGCACAAAAGCGCATTTGAACTGTCAGGGGGTCAACAGCAGCGTTTGTGTATTGCAAGGGCATTAGCTGTCGACCCCCAGGTTCTTCTTATGGATGAACCGGCGTCAGCCTTAGATCCAACCGCTACATTAAAAATAGAAGAACTGATTCAGGAATTAAAAAATAAGTATACTATAATTATTGTCACTCACAATATGCAGCAGGCAGCACGTATATCTGATTTCACCGCTTTTTTTATGAGGGGAGAATTAGTAGAATTTGATTTGACCAGTAAAATATTCACAAACCCTTCAAAAAAGATCACTGAGGATTATATTACAGGAAGATTTGGGTAAAGGTATGGAAAAAACGCCTGTTTTTGACCTTCTGTCATGGAAATTACCGGAAAATTGAGTGGTGTAGTTAAAGGTGCAGTTAAAAAACTGGTGAAAACCTGAGCTGTATATTTTAATAGATATACAGGAGACAAATAATGGAAAGGCATTTTGACGAAGAATTAAAAAAATTAAAAACCGATCTTTTAAAAATGGCATCAATGGCCGAGGAAGTAATTCATAACTCAATAGTAGCGTTAAATAAGAGGGATAAAAAGCTGGCCCAGAAGATTATTGATGAAGATCATATTATTGATGAGTTAGAGCTTATAATAGATGAGAGAATAATTGATCTTTTGGCGCTTCGCCAGCCCATGGCAGGAGATCTCAGATTCCTTGCCACAGGTATGAAGATAAATACCGAATTGGAGAGAATAGCTGATTTAGCGGAA
>JAXHUS010000260.1:0-2299 GCA_034189305.1 Thermodesulfobacteriota bacterium
CTTCAAGCCCTGCTATTACAGAACCAAACAGTCGGAAATCATCATGGGTGGTGCGGCCAATAGCTTCCGGATTACAATCTGGATGCATGTGGATTATATCCGTACCTAAAGCTACATGAACAGTAACCGGAATATTAGAGATAATCCCTGAATATAAAATACTAAAATTCTTAAAGGGGAGGTTCTCTTCCTGAATTTTTCTTCCAACTGATTCCCCTAATCCCCAGCCCTTTTTTACTCCTTTTACTATGGCATCATTTATAAACTGCCCTGTTTCTTCTGCCATACCAAACTTTCCGGAATGTATCACTTCCTCCACTTCTTCTGAAGTTTCCCCCTGAAAGGCAATTTCAACATCATGAATAATGCCTGCTCCATTTAAAGCCACATGAGATATGTACCCCTTTTCCATTAGATCCACAATCAAAGGGCCAAGCCCTACTTTAATCACATGGGCTCCCATACCAAAAGAAATAATTTTTTGTTGTAGATTTGCTTCTACCCAGCGTGAAACTATTTCACGAATTTTATTACCGGCAAGAATATTCGGTACAGAAGAAAAAAAATTAGAAAAAGAGACTTCATCCTTTATTGGATGGGCAAAATCTTCCTTTTTTACTTTGCTTTTTCGAGATTTTATAGGATGGGTTTTAACTTTTTCTAAATCAAGGGGGAGTAGTCTTTTATTCATTAAGAACACTTTGAAATTAATATTACTGGAATGTATTAAATATCTGTATTGTTGTCAAGGTGTTTGAAAAAAAGAGATTATCTAATAAAGCCTTCGATTCTTAAGTTAACATTAAAATCTATTACCGTACTTTAATTATCCCATCATTTCAGTGGGATTGCCGTAAGCCTCTTAAGTGTCTTGTTCGTAGGGTCAACCATAATTCCTAAAGATTCAAGGGCGGTTACTCCCAACAACGGCTCTGAACTCGGTTCGCCAAAAATGATTCTACCTGCTGTAATTTCTCCCATGAATTCAATTCTTACTAATCCCGTAGAAATATTCCTTGACTGTTCCATCAGCCAGTTCATATGACATCTTTCCTTCCTGGCGAACACCAATATTTTTCAGTTCGTCAGATGGAGCCATAGAGTCAATAGCTTCTGTGTCTACCAGGAAAATTTCCTCATAACTGCCCTGGGTTCCTTCAAGACCTGTTATTTTTACAGTAACTTTAGTTAAACCCATAATTAAATTTCCCCATTTTCCTCCTGCATTTTACATTTTATACTGTCTAAAAGATTTAAACGCATTTTTGGGTTTAAATTTCACAAATAATCTCATCTTTTACAATTGCAAATTAAAATCAATGTGTTAATTATACTAAAAATAGTATATCAAAATCCCAAAATGCTGATAATAAATTTTTGACATCATCACATAAAAAGCTTAAGAATCCTTTTTAATCCTCTAACAGGAGGCAGGTGAAAAAGCGGGGTTAAGTAGACCGGTTACTGTTGATTGAATTTGTGAAATTTTTTCGGAAGTTAAAGGTTTGACCTTTTTTAGATCAGGGTCCAAAACATCTTCTGCTTTAAGATTTTGAATTGTATACTTTGAACTGCCTTTTATATAACATGCTATCTCATATATATCTTCTTCGGTATGAAAGCACGGAACCATAGTTGTACGAAATTCATAAGAAATTGAGCTTGACATTAAAATCTCAATACTTCTTTTGATGGGGAGAACATCTACATTTGTTCCTGTACACAGAGAATAAATTTCATTGTTAAGAGGTGCTTTAATATCCATGGCTACATAGTCTACCAGGGAATTTTTTATCAATTCATCCAGCAAATCAGGATTGGAGCCGTTGGTGTCCAATTTTGCCAGATATCCGTTATTTTTAATCTCATCAAATAGAAAGGGAAGGAAAGAATTAATAGTAGGCTCTCCCCCGGAAACACAAACACCGTCAACCCATCCGGATAACTTTTTTAAACGGGAAAAGACATCCTCCAGGGGGATGGATTTATAGTCTTCAGGTCTTTGAATAATCTCGAAATTGTGGCAAAATGGACAGCGGAAATTGCAATAGGGAAGGAAAATTACTGCTGTAATTTTGCCAGGCCAGTCAATAAATGATGTATCTATAAATCCCTTTATTGATATATTCATTTTTAATTTACTACTATAAAGCCTTTTTCTACCTGCTGTAACAAATGATGTAAGCTGCCGTTATTGTAGACTTCCATAGTCTTACGCATTTGATCAGGACCATAATTAAATTCCACCCTGTAATTGCCTTGCGTAATTACTGCCACTTTACCAAAATCTGTGTAGGTT
>JAXHUS010000261.1:0-4946 GCA_034189305.1 Thermodesulfobacteriota bacterium
CGGGAAACAAGTCCATAGGTTGGTTTTAATCCAACAATTCCGCAAAAAGCAGCAGGCTGACGAATGGAACCTCCAGTATCGGAACCCAGGGCGCAGATACATTCATCTAAACAAACAGCGGCGGCTGACCCTCCGCTTGACCCTCCGGGAACGAAATTTAAGTTCCATGGATTTTTTGTTATTCCAAAATAAGAATTTTCAGTAGATGATCCCATGGCGAATTCATCCATATTTGTCTTCCCTGTAAATACGGCCCCTTCTTCTTTAATCATTAATATTACAGTAGCATCATAAGGTGGAACAAAATTATTTAAAATTTTAGATGAACAGGTAGTTTTTATTTCCTTAGTGCAGATAAGATCTTTTATAGCAATAGGGATCCCCGTCAGTATCCTGCCTTCATTTCGTATAAGCCTTTTATCCGCTTCTTCCGCCTGTTTCAAAGCATATTCCCTGGTTATCGTAACATATGCATTGACTTCTTTCTCAAATCGGTAAATTTGTTCAAAAACTTCTTTTGTAAGCTCTTTTGAACTAATCTCTTTCTTCTTAAGTAGCTTATTCAGTTCGTGAATGGTGAGTTTCGAAAATTCCACAATAAACTATTCGATAACCTGGGGAACGAGGAAAAAGCCTTTATCCTTTTCCGGTGCATTCAAAAGGGCGCTTTCCGTTGATAAGGACTCTTTTACTTCGTCTTCCTTAAAAACATTGACATTGGCTATTGCGTGGGTTGTAGGCGGAATATCTTTCGTGTCAAGCTCATTTAACTTTTCAAAATAAGTGAGGATTGAATCAAGTTGATGTGTAAAAAGTTCCTTTTGCTCCTCACTTAACTTCAGCCTTGCAAGCCCTGCGATTTTTTCTACGGTAGCTTTGTTTATCTTCATACTTTATTTTAATTAATCTTCAATCTTATCCCGGAGAACATAAAACGTGCTCTCCGGGATTTTTAACTTAATTACCTGATAATCCAAAGCTATACGTCTGTGAAAAAGAACCATATTTAGATGTAGATGCCTTAATATCAACAATGCCGTCCTGTTCGGTATTAATGCCTTCGGGGATTACACCCTCCCAAGACCAGATGTAACTTCCCGACGTCACTCTGCCGGATTTTCTGGAAAGCCTTATATTCCACTTTCCTATTGTAGTTTTTTCTCCGGAAGCTTTGCCCTTTATCCTTACGGATAAGGGTTTTTCAGTGCTTACCGTAAACTTAATGTTAAATTTGATATTATCCCCGGCCGCAAAACTGCTTTTCGGATTTCCCTGTTCATCACTTGTCCAGAAGCCCTCAATTTTGAAATTATTTGTAGGATTAATGGAAAGAGCAGCCTGGGAAGTTTGATTGGAACTCACTGTTACATCACTTTGAAAATTCGGGTCATATCCTGCCGATTCAGCCCTTAAAGTATATGAACCCGCTGCAAGTTCCATAAAATAGTATCCATCGGGTAATGTTTTTACTGAATTAGTTTCAGTGGATACTGTGGCACCTGAAACCCCCTTCCCGGTTGCATTATTTGATATAAGGCCTGTCAGGGTTCCGGTCCCGCTTCCCTGGGTTTCAATTGTTACGTTCTGTCTGCTTGATGTGGTATTAACTACGTGGTATGTCCAGTTCCCCTTTTCAGCACCTTGGATGGTAACCGTTTTTTCTTCCCCTATAAGGACCTTCAGGGTGTCATAAATGCTTCCATCCGGTTTTATTATATTTACCAGTATCCCATTATCTTCATCCGAGGTCTTTATTGACTGAGTATTTGTAACGACATTTATTTTTATGAAAATATCCTGGTTGTCAATTCCGTTTGTCACATCATAAGTTTTGGTAATATTGGGCCTTGCGGAGGTTATAATGCTATCCGTAATATTTAAGCTAATACTTTCAGTTGCTACATTACCCGACAGGTCTTTTGCAGTTACATTAAATTTTTTGTTCCCTATTTCCATATCAGTTGGCGCCTTGACAAAAATGCTGTATATCCCTCCACCTTTATCTTCCATCTCTCCGGAAGTAAGTCTCCCACGAAATTCTAAGTCCACGGTAACGGAATCTATGTCACCGGGTCCCTCGGGGTCTGTTACTTTTACGGTAAGTTCGCTCGTGGTATCATTATCATTTGGGATTGAATCGGGATTTGCCATGGGTTCACTTAAAACCGGCGGATCATTGGGACGAAGTTCGGTAGTAAAGCTCCAGACTTCACTGCTTGCAGTGACTCCCTGATTGTCCTCTGCAATAATCTGCCAGTAGTATGTTTTATTGTAATCAAGTCCCCTTGGATCGAAAACTGTTGTAAGTTGTTTTTGAGATGAAGAAATAAGGTTTTGGGAAACCGTTCCCAAATAAACAAAATATCTAACCGTATCATTTTTATCGGGATCTCCTCCTGTCCATTGTAAATCCGTATTAATTGAAACATTTGAAGCCAGGTCAGAAGGCATAGGATTATCTGGTTTATTGGGAGGGTTATTTGCGGAAACCACAGGAGGACTTATTGCGAGGATCAGGTTCTCTTTTGTTACAGTATCCGTACCCCCAGGGCCCATTACAGTTAAACTGACCGTATAGGTTCCAGCAGCACTATAAGTATGGATTGGGTCTTTTTCACCGGAGGAATTCCCGTCACCAAAACTCCATTGGTATGAAGTAATTTTCCCGCTGGATTGATTGGTAAATTTTACGGTTAACGGGATATTCCCCGAAGGAGGTAATGCTATAAAGGCCGCACGGGGTGGTTTTGGAGGAAGGGAGGTAGTATTTATATAGGCTGCCTTGGTTTCAGTATCGGTTCCCCCGGGACCGGCAACCGTTAATGTTACAGTATAACTCCCTGCATCAGTGTAAATATTGGTAGGGTTCTGAACCAAACTGGTATTGCCGTCACCAAAATTCCAGCTCCAGGAGGTGGGATTGCCGGTAGAAATATCGGTAAATGACACGCTTAAAGGCACGGTTCCACTTGTGGGTGTGCCGGAAAAATCTGCTTTTAGTGCGGGATACGTAACGGTAATGTAATTTGCCCTGGTTTTAATATCGGTGCCATCGGGGCCGATTACGGTTAACGTTACGGTATAACTTCCTGCATCGGTGTAAATATTAGTCGGGTTTTGTTCCGAACTGATATTGCCGTCACCAAAATTCCAGCTCCAGGAGGTAGCCTCAGGGGACGAATTATCAGTAAATTTTACTGTAAGCGGTGCAGGCCCGGTTAGAGGGCTTGCGGTAAAATCAGCATAAAAGTCGGATGTCACGGTAATATAACTTTCCTTTTCAAGATAACCTGCACCTACCCCATAACCTGAATCCTGTGATGAATTATTTCTTGCAACAAGGCTTACGGTATAAGTTCCCGGGCTGGTGTATGTATGGTCTACCTGGCTTTTATCGCCACCAATTGCCGTCTGCCCGTCTCCAAAATTCCATGCCCAGTAAATTGGTGAATTAGTTGAATTGTCAGTAAAATGAACTGTTAATGGTGAGTTGCCTTCCGTTGGGGTAGCGGTAAAATCAACTAAAGGTGTGCCCAGGAAAACGGTGATATAGTTTTCCCTTGTTTTTGTGCTGGATTCTGATTCATCATTTGTAATGGTTAAGCTTATTGTATATTGTGAACCCGCTATTGTTCCTTCATTATAAGTATGGGACGGATTTTGTACATTGTCTGTCTGTCCGTCTCCGAAATTCCACAGCCAGGAGGTAGGAGTGCCGGTTGAAGAATCCGTAAACTGTACGTCAAGGGGAGAATAACCCGAAAGGGGGGTTGCGGAAAAATCCGCTGTAAAACCTTCGGTAACATATATGTAATTTTCCTTGGTTTTACTTGTTTCATCAATAAAGAAAGAAGAAACAGTTAATGTAACTGAATAATAACCGGGATTTATATAGGTATGGGGTGGAAAATTAAAATTGCCGTCATGATTATTATAGGTTACCACTGTTCCGTCTCCAAAATCCCATTTCCATGTGTCTATAGCCCCCTGTTCGCCGTCAACGGTGGTTAAATCCGTAAAAGTAACGCCTAAAGGGGCTTCACCCGCAGTCTTATCAGCAATGAAATCAACTATAACTTCTTGAGAAAATGCAACGGAAAGTGTAAAAAATGAAAAAAAGCAGAAAGATGCTAATAAAAATGACCATGACCTTTTTAATCTAAACATTTTTTGCCCTCCTTTATTTAAAATCTATAAGTCTCCAGCCGATACCACCTTATTTTGACCAAGGGATTTAGCCCTGTAAAGTGCGGTATCGGCATTTTTTACCAGTTCATCCGAAGTTTTTCCATGGAAAGGATATGTTGCAACCCCTATACAAATAGTAATACCAAGCTTTCCCAGATTGCCTTTTTCTACATGGAAACGAAGTCTTTCAGCAAGCATTAAAGCACCTTCTGTAGTGGCATGTTCCTTGGATTCTCCATCCTTTTGATTTGCATCGGGATAAGATGCTGTTTCCGGGAGAACAATTGAAAATTCATCCCCCCCATATCGACATGCAATGTCCACATTATACTCGGGTCGTTCTTTACTGGAACGTATATTTTTACTAAAAATTTGCCCCACCAGTTTAAGGACTTTGTCACCTTCAATATGTCCGTAAGTATCATTATAATACTTAAAATTATCAAGGTCAATCATCATGACCGATACTACCCTGTTATAACGTTTACACCTTTCAATTTCACTATTTAACATTCTGTAAAAGTAACTGCGATTAAAAAGACCTGTAAGGCCGTCACGGATCACCATCCTTTGGAGCTTTTCTCCCTTTTTCCTTATTGCTGTTATCATAATTGTTACTAAGAATGCTACCATAATGTTTACCAATGTTACCCAGAGGAAGGTATTGATTACATCGGTAAAGTTTGACTTTGAAATATGGTAATTGCTAAAGGGATTATTTATAGGCGGCAGTAAGCCTTTATATTCAAAAAAAAGCA
>JAXHUS010000262.1:0-3244 GCA_034189305.1 Thermodesulfobacteriota bacterium
ATCTTTTTTCAAAATTCTACAAACCATGCTGATGAGTCATTTTGAAATTGTTTCATAATTTCGTAAAATCAAAGGTTTTTGTAACCTGACACACGTTCAGGGTCAATGTTACTAACTTAAGGAATTTTGTTTTGTCATTTCGAGGAGCATTGGATACGAGAAGTCTTTTAAATTAAAGCAGAACAAGCTTTCTCCCTTCGTTCGAAATGACAGAGGAATGCTGCCCCGAACTTAAGTTAATTTCATTGAATTCGGGGTTACAAACAGAAAAATTTTGCATCGCCTTCCTCTTTTTTTGATTTGACAAAAAGCGGAAAATCTATCTGATTCTCTGGCTTTTTTTAGAATGAATTATTCGGTTCTTTATTCTCGTGCCTTTGCTATAATAATTTCCCTTAGTGAAAAGGAAATAGCCAGTAAAAGGCAGGTATTAGCAAATTTAAGAAAAGCTGAGGGATTCACTGAAAGCCATGTTATACCACCTGGAAGGAAAACTTTAATAATAAGACCTGCCAGAAAGCTTAATCCACCTATGAGAATCAAGATATTTACCAATCTGTCAATGAACTTCATATTTGCCCTCCTCAATTTTATTGTTTGACGTATTATATTAAAAATTATACTTTTTATATGAAATAGAGAATTCAGAAGTCAGGATAAAGGAGTCAGAACTGAGGGTTTTTGGAATAAATCATTCCCAACCCCCACTGATTGCCCTCATCTTGCTCCTGTATTCCTTTTTCATGCTTAGCTGTGACCGTAAGTCATGTAGTCATTTAAAAGGTAACAGTTCAAGGGGCTCAGTTGTCAGGGTTCAGGAAAAAACATTAGCGTAGCAAAGTTTATTGTGAATTTTGGTTTGTGAAAAGTATAACAGTTCATAAAATTTTTGAGAAATAATTAATTTACAACTGATCCCTGACCTCTATGAGCTGTTAATTAAAAGTATACAACTTTAGAAAATAATTGCAATGAAAAGTTGAATTACGAACACTGAAAAATACTTGATTTTTTTTTTTATTACTTATAGATTAATTTACCTATATCAGAAGTTTAAATGGGTCTAAAACGCAGAAGATGATTGTAACGGTTAAAACAGATCTGTTATCAGAGTTCAGGAAAAAAACATTAGCGTAGCAAAGTTTATTGTGAATTTTGGTTTGTGAAAAGTATAACCGTTCATAAATTTTTGAGAAAAAGATTAATTGATCCCTACCCTCTGTTAATTATTACAGATGATTTTTAGATTAGACTGATAAAAGTAATGCAATTGAGTATTTGCCTTTGTTTTAAGTATTTTGATGTATAGGTAAAAAACAGTATGTAAAAATTTATCAACAGGGAGTTATTCTATAAGGAAAGTAAAAATGGGGAAAGTTTTTGAAAGGAGGTCGGTACTTTGGCAAAAGGGATCGTAAAGTGGTTCAGTGGTGAGAAGGGATATGGCTTCATTGAGCAGGAAGATGGACAGGATGTATTTGTGCATTTCTCCTCTATTAATATGACAGGATTTAAAACTCTCAATGAAGGTGACCGGGTGAATTTTGATATAGAAGAGAGTGACAGAGGGCCTATGGCAAAGAACGTCAGTAAAATTTAGTTTACAGTTCTACTGGTACGTTGGAATTGTAAGAAATATTTTTATTACGAATATGCCTTGAGGAATATTTTAAAAAATGAAAGGTTTCATTTACCCATATATTCGGAAAAACATTGCCTGTGGATATGAATTATGGTTATATCAACAAACTGTTTCTATCGTGCAAAATTTCCTTTAAGCTTCTATTAATGTATAATTTTTTGTAGATTGTTTCCAACCTGATGCATTGTTAAATATTTTTCATATCTACTTTAATTAGCGGTGTGATTGAGAAATATTCATTGAATCTAAAATAGTTATTATGATAAAAATAAATTGAATCATATCAATAGGTCAAGTTTTTGATTGGAGGATTTCAAATGGTTTTAGTATCATGGAAATTTTATGAGGGCTTTAGTAATTATAAAAGGGAGATGGATAGACTGTTTGAACGTTTTTTTTATGATGAAATGACTGAGGAAACTTTTGACAGGACATGGGCACCTTCAATAAATATATCTGAGTCTAATACAGAAATTTTAGTAACGGCAGAGCTTACGGGGATAAGGATTGAGGATATTCAAATTATTCTGAAGGACAATTTCCTGACCATTCAGGGTGAAAGAAAATTCGACAAAAGAGAAAAACCGGAAATTTTTTGTAATGGCGGAGGAAATTTTGATGCCTTTGTAAGAAAGGTACGGCTCCCGTCCGGTATAGATACTGACAATATAAGCAGTTATTTTAAAAACGGGGTTTTAACAATTAAAATACCAAAACTTAGACCAGTTACAATAAAGATAGAGGTTACATAAATTATAATTATTATTTTTAGAGGGATTTGATATGAAAAAGGTCGAGAATTTTTCTGAATTAAGCTGGAATGAGCTTTGTTTGAACATTAACACCGAATATTTTACCTTTAATACAACGGATGAAATGGAACCCCTTAAGGAAATTTTAGGGCAAAAAAGGGCATTGGAAGCAATAGAAACTGCCCTTAATATAGATAGAATAGGATATAATATATTTATTGCCGGACTTGTGGGGACAGGAAGAACTACAACGATAAAATCTCTTTTAGCCGATCAGGCTAAAAAATATACAACACCTGAGGATATATGCTGTGTCAATAATTTTAATAATCCTGATTTGCCAAGGATTATCATGTTGCCTCCCGGACAGGGAAAACAATTAAAAAATGACATGACTGAGTTCATTGAATCTTTAAAAAAAGGTATCCCCCAGATATTTGAAAGTGAGGAATATAAACTGAGAAAAAGGACTTTGCTTGAGAAATATCAGGAGAAGGAGAAACAGGAATTAAGAGAGTTTGAAAAGAAAATGAGCGGAGAAAATTTTACCCTGATTCAAATTCAAATGGGTCCTTTTACCCGTCCTGGAATAGCGCCTGTAATAATGGGCAAGGCATTAACCATTGAGCAACTTGAAAGTATGGTGGAGAAAGGGGAGTATCCCCGTGAGAATTTTCAGAAGTTAAAGGATAAACATAACGAATTTAATCAGGAAATGGAGAAAATTTTTAATGAGGCCCAGCAGAGGGAAAAGGTTTTTAAGGAAAAATTAAACGGATTGAATAGAGAGCTTGTAACTCCCCTTATAAAAGAATCAATAGCCCTTTTTAAGAATAAGTATAGTAACAAG
>JAXHUS010000263.1:0-2151 GCA_034189305.1 Thermodesulfobacteriota bacterium
ACTGTATATAAAATAACTTTTAAGTCCAATCTTAAATTAAAAGATGCCATAAGAAAAGTAGAAGATGAAATACCTGATCTTCCTGAAATAAAGCTCTTTATAGAGTTTTTAAGAAATTCAAAAAGGGGGTTCTGTCATTAAAAATGGTTTCCTCAACAAAAGTACGGGTGGGTGTTATAGGTGCCGGCTACTTTGGAAATTTTCATCTTAAGCATTATTCTCTGATGGATGAGGTGAAGCTTGAAGGGGTTGTGGATATTATGAAAGAAAAGGCCGTGGAGATGGCTTATAGATATAATATTCGTGCCTATGATAATCCCTTACAAATAATGGATAAAGTAGATGCCGTAAGCATTGTGGTTCCAACAAAGAAGCATTATCAACTGGCTAAAGAATTTTTATCCCGGGGTGTGAATGTTCTTGTAGAGAAACCATTGACTGAAACCATTGATGAGGCGGAAGAACTGGTGGACATTGCAAGATCAAAGGGAGCCCTTCTCCAGGTTGGGCATCTTGAGAGATTCAATCCTGCTTTCATCAGAGTTAAAGACCAGATAAAAAGACCGCTTTTTATTGAGGCACACCGTTTGAGTACTTTTGTAGGAAGAGGAATCGATGTGGATGTAATTTTAGACTTAATGATCCATGATCTGGATTTAATTCTATATATGGTTGAATCAGAGGTTAAGTCCGTTAATTCAGTAGGGATTCCCATATTGACCCCAAAGGTGGATATTGCCAATGTACGCATTGAGTTTTATGATGGATGTGTAGCAAATATTACAGCCAGCCGGATTTCACAAAAAACAATGCGTAAGATTAGAATTTTTCAATCCGATGCTTATTTTTCTCTGGATTTTGCTTCCAGAGAAGCAACCGTAATAAAAAAAGAAACGCCCTCAAATACTGAAGAAATATCGACAATTAGCACTCACCCCTATCCCGCCAATAGTAAAAGTTCCCTCAGGGAAGAACTTACTTTTTTTATTAAATCAATAATAGATAATACCCCTCCTATGGTTTCAGGTGAAGATGGAATAAATGTCCTGAAAGTAATTAAGGAAATAACTTCTAACTTTAAAAATCCTTCCATTTAATTTTAAAATGGGAAATAAAAAAATAAAAAAGATACTTTTTGTAGCAGGAGAGGCATCAGGAGATTTACACGGCGGGAATTTAATAAGGTCCTTAAAAAGTTTTGAAGGCACCCTTTACTGTTATGGGGTAGGGGGCGAAAATATGAGGAAAGCCGGAGCGGAAATTGTGTTTAATTATTCCAGGATCGCCGTTGTGGGTGCTACGGAAATTTTTACCCATCTTAAGGCAATAATTAAGGTTTTTCATTGGTTAAAAAGATCAATCCGAAACGATAGGCCCGATCTTCTTGTTCTTATCGATTATCCGGAGTTAAATATCAGGCTTGCAAAATATGCAAGAAAAAGAAACATAAAGGTAGTGTACTATATAAGTCCTCAAATATGGGCATGGCGCAGAAAAAGGGCGGAAAAACTTGGCAGATGGGTTACAAAGATGCTTTTAATTCTCCCCTTTGAAGCTGATTTTTATAAAAATACAGAGCTTGATGTGGAATTTGTCGGACATCCACTCCTTGATGAAATCAGAGATGATGTAAAATCAGAACAAATTGAGATAAAAAAAAGTTTTGATCTTGATGAGGATCGGATTGTAATAGGGCTTTTACCCGGAAGCAGGAAAAAGGAGGTGGCAAAACTTCTTCCTGTAATGCTTGAGACCGGAGAAATTTTAAAAGGACGGTTGAAAAATTTATATTTTATCCTGCCCCTTGCCCCGGAAATTTTGCATGAAGATGTGGAGGCGATTATTGAAAAATACAATCTACATATCAAAATTGTTAAGAATAATGTTTACAATATTCTTAAAATTTCTAAAATAGCCCTGGTTGCATCGGGTACTGCCACCTTAGAAACTGCTATAATCAATACACCTATGATAGTTCTTTATAAAGTTTCTTTACTTTCATACATTATCGGAAAGCTCTTAATTAAAATCAGGCTGTGCAAGGCAGAGCATCGCGGACCGTTCTGGGAGATCATGCGGGACGTTGCATTGTGGGCATGTCCACAGTGGCGAGAGAGTTTTCCCAAGGCATCACGGAATTACCACGCGCTT
>JAXHUS010000264.1:0-4354 GCA_034189305.1 Thermodesulfobacteriota bacterium
GCTCAAGACCCTTTACCTGCATTGCCAGTTAGGAATGCTGGAGCCCCAGATTGCAGCTGCCACCTGTTTGGCCTGTCCTTCATAGCTCTTGTGAATTTGTACAACACAATTTGTATTACAGCTTGCAGGCAGCATGCGTACATCCAATATTCCCGGAACTCCCGCTGATTCAAGGGCATTTAATACGACAGCTGAGATGGAAATCTGCATCATATTGCCACCTTCATTGGGATGACCCGGCCCCCACCAAACATTCCAACAAACTGGGATAAATAGGATCATTCCTATGGGTGATGCATTCAATCTGAAGTACCGGTACCATTGTCTTTTTCTCAGTATAATGCCCTGTATGATCCGCCCATGAGCCAAATATATCTTTAGTTTCAGGGTCGATAAAACCTTCAACTACTATCTCAGACCAGGCAGGCACCTTCAGGTCGCAGGTCTCACATTTTACCAGTTCTACAGGCGATTCTCTAACAGAACCAATAATATCGTATTCACATACATAGGGAGGAACCCCGGCTGAGGCTACATACAAAAGGGCTGGATCCCATCCATAGGAAACAGCCACGGGCATTGACTCTCCATGCTTCTTATATTTTTCATAATGGAGGCCCCAGTGTTGCCCTCCAATTAGAGATACCGCAATTTTTCTCTTGTCGGTTATCATCCCACAATATATTCCTACATTTACCATTTCCGTCACCGGATCTTTGGTTACCACCCCACAGCAGGTATTAAAATATCTCCCCCCATCCTGAGGATGCCAGAATGGAACCGGAAAATCATAGAGATTTATTTCCTCACCTTTTAAAATGTTTTCCTTTACAGGACCTGTACTTACCTCTAATGGCTTTATCTGTTCTTTAAACCTTTTTTTGGTAGTAACTATTAAATCTTTTATAGAACTATTTTTGGACATGCCAAGCATAAGGGCAATACGCCCCATGGTTCCCAGTCCTCCGGTGAATAATTTTTTACATCTTGTATCCTTATAATCCTTAATGTTTTCAAAGAGAATGGCAGGTCCTTTATTATCCAATACCTTTCTTGTTATTGCCCCTATTTCCCTATTCCAATCTACTTCTACAGTTATCCTTTTAAGTTCTTTTTCTTCTTCTAATTTATCTATCCATTTTCGTAAATCCTGATAAGCCATTTTTTTATACTCCTTTTCTTTATATGAAATTCTCCATGGTATGGCATAAATAAAAACAATAGTTTGCCCCGCAGTATTCTCATAACTGTTTATAAATAATAAGGATTTAATATAAGTAAGTGTAATTTATAAGACAGCAATTTATATGCCTGAATTTTTAAAAGGAGGTAAGATCAATGCTAATGCACGGAATTAAAGATTTTTTTATTCTTAATAAAGGTGGGCTAAGAATAGAAAATGAATGTGCTGGTATTATAAAAATGTATCAACTTCAGACATATAAGCTTTAAAAACTTCTGATTACTTGATAGGCTTAAATGTATGCATTTTGGTCATGTCTGAAAAAGCTACGGACAGATATTATTGATTAATGACTTTTAAATGTGAATTTTTCTCATAGTATCTCTAAAAGTAAGGAGATTATATTTTTTTAACTTATCGTAAAGCACAGAGCGTTGAATCCCTAAAAGTCTTGAGGTTTTTACCATATTACCCTGGTTAAACTGGAGGGCATTTAATATAGTTTCCTTCTCTATTTGAGAACACACCTCTTTAAGCCTGGAAGAACCTACGGTATACCTGAAAGACGAAATAAATTTTTTGATATCTCTTGACTCTATTTTATTATGAGATGCAACAACTATTGCATTTTCTAAAGTATTGATCAACTCTCTAATATTACCGGGCCAGTGGTAATTTTTCATTAAGTCCAACGCTTCTGAGGTAATGGTAAAAGACCCGGCCCCCTGTTCTCTATTTATCTTTTCCAAAAGGTATTTAACCAAAATGGGTATATCCTCTTTCCTTTCCCTGAGAGGGGGTAAATTTAATCGGATTACATCTATTCGATAGAGTAAGTCACTGCGGAAATTCTCAATCTCATTAAGGTCTTTATGGGTAGCGGTAATCAAACGAAAGTCAACTTTTATTGGTTTTAACCCTCCAACTCTTTCTACTTCCTTTTCTTCCAGTACCAGCAATAATTTTGTCTGTATCTCCGGAGGTATGTCGCCAACTTCATCAAGAAACAGAGTCCCCTGATGAGCCAGTTCAATCTTTCCTAACTTTGCTTTCTTTCCTGCTCCGGTAAACGCTCCTGGCTCATATCCAAAAAGCTCTGTTTCCAAGAGTTCTTTGGGGATAGAAGCGCAATTTATTTTTATAAAATCCTTGTATTTCCTGGGACTGGCATGATGGATGGCATGGGCAAATAGCTCTTTGCCTGTACCGGTCTCCCCTAAAATTAAAATAGGAAATGAGGTTTTTGCTGCTTTAACCGCCATCTTTTTTATTTCTGTGGTAACTTTGCAGTTGCCAATAATATTCTTCAGGGTGTATTTTGCAGCTCGAATATTTTCCAGCTCCTTTTTATAAAACTCTACCTTTGTTTCTAAAACATTGAGTCTTTGAGCCATTTTTTTTAATTCACTAAGGTCACTGAATAAAGTGGTACCTACCACTCCAATACAGTTGTCATTGTCATCCGTAATGGGAATTCTATTAACAACCAGGGTCTGTCCTTTTGCTTTCATGATACGTCCCATCTCTGCTTTTCCTGTTTTGATAACCACTGGTATCCTGCTTGGCTTATTAATTTCAGTAATATGTCTGCCTCGAATTCCATCTTTACCTACTTCACAAAAATTTATATATTTTTGATTAGCATACTGTACAATCCCCTGACCATCTACAACTACTATTGCTTCTAAAGCATTTTCAAAAGTCATTTCAAAAAGTTTAACCAAATATTTTATATTTCCGAGTTCTTTATATACAGATGCCATTTCTCGCTGAAAAGCTTTTTAAATTACTTCCGTGGTAACCAGACCGGAAAATTCATTCCGGTTGTTCACAATGGCAATGGGAAATATTGATGAGGAATAGCTTTTTAAAATATCTATTATTGGAATATCTTCAATTACAGTTACTATTGAGGTAAGCAAATTCTTCTTGATAGGAATGGTGGGATCTATTCTTTTGGCCTGATATTTTATAATATCTGATTTGGTAATTATACCGATTACATGGAAATATTTGTCCAATATTGGTAAAATATCTATTCGATTCTTTAAGAATAAGAAATAGGCCTCATCCCATGTAGAATTTTCATATAGGGTTACGGAATCTTTAATAGCAATATCTTTTAAGAGATGCATTGAAGATTCATTTATTATTTATTTTTAATTGGAAAATAAGACTAAAGCTGATTTATCAGTATAATATTAGATACATGCTTGTGTCAATAATTCATTGGAAAGCTTCATTTAAAAATAAATCTTTTATTCAAGGACATAAAGGGAGATTTTTAAGTCCTTCATCTTCGGATAGACCCAGCATCAAATTCATATTTTGTATTGCCTGACCTGCCGCGCCTTTTACTAAATTGTCGATAGCCGATAATATTATAATCTTATTTGTTTTTTTATTTAATGTAATCCCCAGATCGCAATAATTAGAACCCCTTACCTGTATTGTATCGGGATATTTTCCCTGAGGCATTACACGAATAAATTTTTCATCCTTATAAAAATTTTTATACAGATTGTAAACATCTTTTTCTTCAAAATTTCCCCTGTATTCAGTATAAATTGTACTCAGGATTCCCCGATTTATAGGGATAAGATGTGGTGTAAAAGTCACTACAACCTTTTTTCCCCTTAATTTAGAAATTTCCTGCTCTATTTCAGGAGTATGCCTGTGGGTACCTATCCCATAAGCTTTAAAGTTTTCACTTACTTCACAAAAAAGATTATTAGGGGATGGTTCCCTCCCTGCACCGGAAATAGCAGAAGCTGAATCTATGATAATCCTTCCTGTATCTATAATATCTTCTTTTAAAAGGGGCGCCAGGCCAAGAATTACCGAAGTAGGATAACATCCGGGGTTAGCGATGATTTCAGCCTTTTTAATCTTTTCCCTGTATATTTCAGGCAAACCATAGACTGCTGTTTTTAAAAGATGGGGACAACTATGCTTTTCATACCAATTTTCATACACCCAGGCTTCATCAAAGCGAAAGTCGGCACTTAAATCCACCACTTTTTTCCCATTATCCAAAAATGCAGGAATTAACTTCTGAGGAACTTTATGGGGCAGGGCAGTAAAGATAAAGTCGGCCATATTTACAACTGTTTCTATATCCGGCTCTTCACATGTGAGATGGAATCTATCAGCCAAGTAAGGAAAAATCTG
>JAXHUS010000265.1:0-4343 GCA_034189305.1 Thermodesulfobacteriota bacterium
TGTAATAAATGACGGAGAATGGGACGACACAATAACCCCGGGCGGAGACGACGGGATTACCATGGAGGTGGATGACGATACGGAAGTGGATAGCGTTACCCTCCATTATAAACAGGAAGGGGATGAAGAATGGAAGAACCTTCCATTACTGCTTATTGACGGGATAATTAAGGCAAATATCCCCGCATCCTTAAATGAAGGCTTTGTCCACCTGAAAGTAACGGTAGAAGATACTTCAGGCAATAAGCTTGAATATACCATGGAGCCGGGGTTTATGATTGAGGTGAATTAAAAAAATGCAATTAAAAGGCTTGGACATGAAATCATTTAAAACCAGCCAAATAACCATCACTACAATTTTAACCACCTTATTTTTACTTCTTCCCATATTATCAAAGGCAGACTTTTTTCAACCTCCAGCTTCAGAGAATCCACAAAGCTACATAATAGAATTCAACAAATCTCCCATAAAATCCCTTAAAGCAAAACCGGACCCTTCCCTCCATATACAGTTTAAAAAAGACTTAAACCAGATAGAAGATAGATTACGTGAAGAAAGGTCAATTATCAACTGGGAATACCATATCATCTTCAACGGCCTAACTGTTAAATGCTCTAAAAAAGTAAAAGATGCCATAAAAAAACTCCCATACATAAAGGAAGTACATAAAGACACTATGAATAAATTCTTTTTAAGGGAAAGCGTTCCTGCCATCAATGCCGATAAACTATGGGAAGCCCCTTATAACGCAACCGGGAAAGGAATATTAGTAGCCGTTCTTGATACAGGCATAGACTATACCCACCCCGACCTGGGGGGAGGAATTGGGCCCGGTTATAAAGTTATCGGCGGATATGATTTAGAGAACAGGGATCGTTATCCAATGGATGAGAACGGGCATGGAACCCACATTGCAGGTATAATAGCAGCAAACGGCAAATTAAAGGGAGTTGCCCCTGAAGCCGGCCTGCTGGCATATAGATTCAGCGGGGCCGGTTCCCAGGCCATAGCAGGAATGGAGATGGCGGTTAAAGCCGGGGCAGATATAATAAATATGAGTTTTGGGAATCCCGAGGATTTCAGCCCTGATGATATCCAGGCCAGAGTAGTGGATAATGTGGTAGATATGGGGGTAGTCTGTGTTGTTGCTGCGGGCAATTTCGACAATAAATACTATATGGTCACCAGTCCTGCCTGTGCCAGAAAGGCAATTGCCGTAGGGTCCACATACAAAGATGGTAAGGAAGTCTTTATAAGACACTCCCACGGGCCAAACCGGGAAAACTACCAGGTTAAACCGGAGGTAGTGGCTCCCGGAAAGGACATTGAATCTACATTACCAGGAGGGGAATATGGAACTATGACAGGAACATCAATGGCAGCTCCTCATGTAGCAGGCGCCTGTGCTCTGATTCTCCAAATGAATCCCGGGATAAACCCCCTTGTATTAAGGGATCTGCTCATGAACAACGGGAAAGACCTGGGAGTTAACCCTTATGTCCAGGGAGGAGGGCTGGTAGACTGTCTGGCATCGGGCAAAGACAAAGTAGCAGTTACTTCCCTTGTGGGGATGGGTTTTGCCGACCCAAGGAAAGAGACATTTGAAAATCAGGTAAGTTTTCAGGTCAGCAATCTGACAGAAACAACCCTGGATTTTAATCTGGAAGGAATAGGCGAATTCCCTGCCGGAGTTGAAATCAACCTGAACCCAAAAAGCTTTTCCCTGAATCCTGGTGAAACAAAGGAGATCCAGGCAGCAATTTATGTTAATACACTGGAAGCTCCTTATCCAAAATCATTACCATATACAATAAGTTATTCTTTAGAATTAACGTCCCAGGAAAGCGAGGACAGAATAGACCTTTTGTTTATACGGGCAGATCTGGTAGAACTGGATGTCACAAAAAGAAAGAGGATTCTACCTGCTGCTGAAATATGTAAAATATATATTTATAAAAAAGGGGTATTAATTTGGGCTTATTTGGATTTAATAATAAATAATGGATTAAAAAAAGAATATTATTTTAAGAGTCCTAACCATATCCCCTTAAATGAAAAAGGCAAATATTTTATCCTGCTTCCTCCTGGAATTTATGATATGACAGTTCATTTTATGAACATTAGATCAGATATAGGGATGCCACCCCAGTGCTATTTTATAATAAAAGAGAATACTGAAATTAAAGTATATTATTCTCTGTTTGATTTTTCTTCACGGGATATTAAAAACCATATTAAATTTCCTATCTATGATTCAGAGTTTAAATCGACTATATTAAAAGAATATCAAATATTTTTGTTCTGCCGGAAAGAAGGGACGGAAAGAGATATTTTTTTGACAACACATATAAATCCAGGTTATAAACCGGAGATTAAAATATCCGATTTCAGTGAAAATTATGGCCTGCTTATCACAGCTGTGGGCCAGAACAGTGAAAATCTCAACCACATCTATATGTCCGATCATTTGAAATACGGGCTGACCGAAGATTATTCCCCTCCAATAAACCAAGACTTTTCCGAACAGGGAGTAATCAAAATAAAGACCGACTCTTTTTCGCCAGAGACAATAATAATACCTCAATTTGGTTCATATTTCCCTTATATCACCGGGTACTCTCCCGGGCTTGAGGGATACATGTATCTATCAATGATGGCAGGATTTAACATAACAACCATTAAGGAAACTTTTACTGAAAAATATCTCCCTGTTTACTTTCATAGAGCTTCTCAAGGAGAAGGAGAGATATTACCATTTTATTCCTTAGATTTTTCCGATCCTGTTGGTACGAAAAATAAATATATTACATACACTGGCAAAACTCCCATGTTTGTGTTAAGGGAAAATCAGGCAGAGTATTATCATCGCCCCTGGATTAGTGGTGAATTTATAAAAACTAATTCATTGGAAGCTGACCGGATTAAGGTTGGACTCGGTCCTTCTTTTTTTAGTGGTAGGTTCTATAATACAAAAGATAAGATAAGAATAGGGACTTTTATATGGGGTGATAAATTTTTTGGACCTGATAGTCATTTTATTTCTGACCGTTATTTTTTCCTGAATCAGTCCTTTGATGTGCACCGTCAAGTTATGAACTGTATAATAGCGGTTCAGGACGGGAGTATTGTTACAGAAAAGGAAATTATGAATGGTGAAAATCATTATGAGACTTGGTTGCCTTGGGATAATGACCGGATATTTTCAGATAACCGTTACAGGCAAAATGTATTCCCCGTATCCCCAGGTATATATCAGGTAGATATCTCCTATAATTACAAACTAACGGGAGAAGACGGAACATGCTCCGTGGAAGCCTCCTTTGACACCACAAAAGATGACCCCAACCCGCCTTTTTTTCGAAGCTTCCATGTTATAAATGATGGAGAATGGGACGACACAATAATTCCGGGCGGAGACGACCAGATTACCATGGAAGTAGATGACGATACGCAAGTGGATAGCGTCACCCTCCACTATAAACAGGATGGGGATGAAGACTGGAAGAACCTTCCACTAATGCTTATTGACGGGATAATTAAGGCAAATATCCCCGCATCTTTGGATGAAGGCTTTGTCCACCTGAAAGTAACGGCAGAAGACACTTCAGGCAATAAGCTTGAATATACAATGGAGCCGGGGTTTATGGTTGAGGTGAATTAAAAGATCTTTAAATAAGAAAGGTTTTTTACATGAAAAAAAATCTGCACTGTTTAAAACCCTCTATTATCTTTATAATCCTTTTATTATTCAGCTTTTCCGTAGCAAAAGCCGAAGATAAACCACCTGATATAGTTAAACCGGGCAACTACATAGTAGAATTCAATAAACCTCCCGTAAAATCCCTCTCCCAAACCATTGATAAAACATCCCACAACCTCTTTAAGAAAGATTTTACAGCATTAAAAAACAGATTCAATGGAATTGATGTCAGTATTCGTTGGGAGTATTTCCGGGTCTTTAACGGTGTAGCTATAAAAGCCGGTGAAGATATAATAAATTCCATTAAAAAACTCCCCTATGTAAAAAAGGTACATAAAGACGGAGATGTTCAGGCATGTCTAAGTGAGACTGTATCCCTTATAAAGGCAGATAAACTATGGGAGGCCCCCTATAACGCCACAGGCAAAGGTATAACCGTGGCTGTAGTTGATACCGGCATCGACTATCGCCATCCCGACCTTGGGGGAGGATTCGGGCCGGAAAACAAGGTAATAGGCGGCTATGACTTTGTAAATAATGACCGCAATCCAATGGACGATCATGGGCACGGCACCCATGTTGCCGGTATTATTGCAGCAGATGGCAAACTGAAAGGAGTGGCCCCTGATGCTAAGCTATTAG
>JAXHUS010000266.1:0-5249 GCA_034189305.1 Thermodesulfobacteriota bacterium
TGTTCTTCTTGAGGCAAGACCAGTTTATTATATTTTTATGTCTCAAACCAAAGGCATTCCTCTGTCCATCTTTCAGCTATCGGATATTATCTTTTGTTTTATAATGACAGCGGTTTTGATTCTTGCCATGATTTTCCTGCCGTTGAAAATTGCAAAGAAGAGGATAGAAGAAATAGAATTTTAAGGAGAGTTTATATGAATGGAGAAATCTTTTTTAATACAATAGATGGAATAAGATTGGAAGGGAATATAAGAATTACAGAACCCGGTAAAAAATCTCCGTGCGGAATAATCTGCCATCCCCATCCTCAATATGGCGGTGATATGGATAATAATGTAGTAATCAGTGTGGAAAAAGCGCTTATTTCCATGGGCTTTGTTAGTTTGCGTTTTAATTTTAGAGGGGCAGGGGGAAGCGAAGGGTATTCAACAGGAGGTGATAAAGAACACCTTGATGTGCAAGCTGCCCTTGATTTTATAACAAATCACGAAAAAGTAGATAATAAAAACATCTATATTATTGGGTATTCCTTTGGTTCTATGGTAGGAATACCAGTTGCGGTAGAAGATAATAGGGTATATGGATGGATTGCCGTCTCTCCCCCCACTATTCATCGTGATTTTGGTTTTGCCGTAAAGTGTAAGAAAAATAAACTTCTTATTGTAGGGGATAATGACTTTGTATGCCCTTTAACAGATTTTGAAGAATTTTTCCTTAAACTATCGCAACCAAAATCTAAAATAATTATAAAGGGATCGGATCATTTTCATTTCGGAATGGAAGGTGAAATAGAAAAGGGGATTAAAACATTTTTAAAACCAATGGGAAAGAATTATTCAGACTAACAGATTACTCTGGAATTTTGTAATTGACACTTAATATGCCTCTTTGATAGATTTAAAGACATAAAAGAAGCGGAACTCCATTTAGTTCCGGAGGATTTAAAATAGCTAAGAAGTATGAAATTTTACTTTTATATAGGGTTACTGATAATAGTAGTTTCCGAAACTCTTCTTTTTGCAGGAGTTAAGTGGGCAGGTATTTTTTTTACACCCCTTGTCTGGACCGGATACATCTTATTTATAGATGCAATTGTATACAGGATAAAAGGGGAGTCATGGATAACCGGCAGGAGTAAGGTCTTTTTACTTATGGTATTGCTTTCTGCTGTGTTCTGGTATGTATTTGAATTTTTTAATCTATTCCTGAAAAACTGGCGTTATGAAGGACTTCCGGCAGCATGGATAACAGCAATCGGGATGACCTGGGCATTTGCAACCATAGGTCCGGGAATGTTTGAGACATCGGATTTACTTAAGGCTATTGGAGCGTTCAAGCTAAAGACACGGAAATTTAAGACTTCAAAAAGTGTATTATATACTTTAGTTATAATAGGGGCAGGATGTCTAATATCTATTCTTATCGCACCTCCTAAAACGGCATCCTACCTTGCTATTCCCCTGTGGGTCGGTTTTATCCTGTTATTGGATCCTCTAAATTACATAAAAGGTCATAAATCGATTTTTAAGGAACTGCAGACCGGTAATGGGCAAAATTTTTTATGTCTTTTTGTAAGTGGTCTCATTTGCGGATTTTTATGGGAGTTCTGGAATTTTTGGGCCATCACAAAGTGGGTATATCAACTGCCTTATGCAGCCGGCCCTAAAATATTTGAAATGCCACTGCTTGGATTTCTTGGATTTCCTGCACTGGCTTTAGAGTATTATGCTTTTTACAGTTTTGTGCTGAGATGGAAAGAGACATAAACCCAAAAAAATGCCTTTGCATTTTTCGGGCAATGCAAAATGGAAAAAGTTGAATTTTGCTATTTAAAGTTTAGTATTAAAAGGGTACCGTAAATATGACGAAGAATGAATCGACTCCTTCCTCCGACTTTATAAGAAATATAATATCTGAAGACTTAAAGGCAAACAAAAATGATGGTCGGGTCATAACCCGATTTCCACCGGAACCGAATGGCTATTTGCATGCTGGACATGCCAAATCCATCTGTCTTAATTTCGGTATTGCAGCCGAAAACAAAGGAGGCATATGCAATTTACGGTTCGATGATACAAATCCCGGTAAAGAAGATGTTGAATATGTGGAATCCATTAAGTCAGATATTCGATGGCTTGGATTCGATTGGGAAGACCGGCTTTTCTATGCATCCGACTACTTTGAGCAGCTATATCATTATGCAGTGCAGTTAATAAAAAAAGGGAAGGCGTACGTTTGCAGCCTTAGCCCCCAGGAAATAAAAGCCTACCGTGGCACTTTGACCGAGCCCGGCAAGGACAGTCCATACCGTAACCGTTCCATTGAAGAGAACCTGGATTTGTTTAAACGCATGCGGGCAGGAGAGTTTCAGGATGGTTCCCACGTACTCCGGGCAAAAATTGATATGTCGTCACCAAATTTAAATATGCGGGATCCTACAATTTACCGTATTCGACGGGAAACACACCACAGAACAGGCAATAAATGGTGTATTTATCCAATGTACGACTTTACTCATTGTCTTTCGGATTCCATTGAAGGAATCACACATTCTATTTGCACACTGGAATTTGAGGACCATCGCCCACTGTATGACTGGGTACTTGACGAATTGAATGTAGACTGTCATCCGCAGCAAATCGAGTTTGCCCGCCTTAATCTCAGCTATACCGTGATGAGCAAGAGAAAGCTTCTGGAACTGGTAGAAACCAGTGTTGTCAGCGGATGGGATGATCCGAGGATGCCTACGATATCAGGTTTACGAAGGCGAGGCTATACACCGGAATCAATCCGAAACTTTTGTGAACGCATAGGAGTGGCCAAGAGGGATAGTATGGTTGATATCGCACTGCTGGAACACTGCATCCGGGAAGATCTGAACAGAAGGGCTCCTCGTGTTATGGGTGTATTGCGCCCCATTCGGGTTATTATAGACAACTATCCAGAGGACGGGGTGGAAGAGCTGGAAGCCATAAACAATCCGGAGGATCCCGGTATGGGATCACGTAAGGTACCTTTTTCACGCGTTATTTATATTGAACAGGAGGATTTCCGCGAAGAACCGCCTAAAAAGTTCTTCCGCCTGGCTCCCGGTCGTGAGGTAAGGCTGCGATACGCATACTTTATAACATGTGTGGGGGTAGTTAAGGATGAAAAAACCGGTGAAGTGGTAGAACTTCATTGTACCTATGATCCAGAGACACGGGGTGGTTCTTCTCCGGATGGACGCAAGGTAAAGGCAACATTACACTGGGTATCGGCAGCCCATTCAATTAAAGCCGAAGTGCGTCTTTATGATCATCTCTTTGTCAAAGCAAATCCGGGCGATGAAAAAGAAGGGCTTGATTTCAAATCTTATTTAAATCCCAAATCGTTGGAAACTTTGACGTCATGCCGTATTGAACCATGCCTGAGGGATGCAGAGCCAGGAAGCCGTTACCAGTTAGAGAGACAGGGCTATTTCTGTGTAGATACCAAAGACTCTTCCAATGGAGTGCCTGTATTCAACAGAATAGTATCATTACGTGATTCATGGGCCAGAATCGAAAAGTCTCAGGATAAAAAAACAGGCAGGATATCTTAAAAGGAATAACACAGATGATACAAAATAGATTAATAAGTCAAAAAGTATCCATTCCTGTAAAAGGGAAAGAAGATGTCTCCGGGGTAATTACTATCCCCGAAGTTTTTTGCACCGGCAAGGGAATGGGGATCATTCTGGCCCACGGAGCCAGAAATGATATGGAACACCCCCTTATTGTTTCATTATCCCAGGGGCTTGCCGAAAAAGGCTTTCTCACATTACGCTTCAATTTTCCTTATATAGAAAAGGGTAAAAAGACACCGGATTCCAGGGATACTCTAATACTTACATGGCAGTATGTTTACCGTTTTCTTAAAGAAGGAACGGAATACAGGACGGATACCATTTTTGCCGCCGGAAAATCTATGGGTGGTCGTGTAGCCTCCCAGATGGTGGCTGAGGGACTTTTAGCAACAAATGGCCTCATTTTTCTCGGATACCCCCTGCATCCCCCTGGAAGAAAAGGAAAAATGACAGATGCCCACCTTTACCATATTAAAATTCCCATGCTATTCTTTGCCGGTACGCATGATTCCCTTTGCGATCTAAAAACACTAAAAAAAGTACTTGACAGGCTGGATTCTTCCTGGCATCTGGAGATTATAGAGGGTGGAGATCACTCTTTTGTGCTGCCCAAATCTGCCGAAACCACGCAACAGGAAGTATACGGCCACATCTTAAATAAGACTGTTGATTGGTTGACGTCTAAGATTAATTAAATTTAATGATTATAAAGATACCGCTATTATTTAAATTATTGAATTTTTTTAAGTTCAAATGTCAAAATCCAAATGCCAAATCAAATCCAAATGAATGAATGTCAAAATTCTTTTGGCATTTGGATTTTGAACTTCATTTGACATTTCCCGCTTTCTCATTTGACATTTTTCTTATTTTAAGAGTTAAGTTAATAATCATATTAAACTTTATACCAATTTTATATTTATCTGCAATCTGAACAAAGGTTTAAGTTTTTTATTAATCTTGCCGATTATATAAGATAAAAGGCGAGGTAATAAAATCCTTAAGAATAAAACCTTAAAAATCTACTCTCCATTTAAAAATAAGAAATACCGGTTTGCTCCACAAAAGTCTATTGGTGATTACGCCGCAGACTCTATAAAAAAAATGGCGGTCCTTTTTACCGATATAGTAGGATCGAGCAAATTCTTTAAATCCCACGGCAACCTGGCCGGTCGAGAAATGCTCCGTCAGCATCAGGTTATGACGTCACCGCTTATTATTGAACATGGTGGTTCAGTGGTAAAGTTTTTAGGCGATTCGGTCATGGCGTATTTTCTCAGTCCGAAGGATGCGATTCGGGCCGCTGTAAAAATACAGCAGGCATTTCAGCGTTATAATTACAAAAAGGAGCAAGAAAAGCAGATTCATATAAGACTTTGTATCCATTATGGGGATGGCATAATAGAAGAGAAGGATATATTTGGAAATGTGGTTAATATAGCGGCAAAACTCCTCGCATTAACAGATGGTGATCAAATTTACATATCTCAGGAAGTATACGATCAGGTTAAGGATCTGTTTCCTGACCATTTCGAGTTAGCCAATATTTCGGATAAAAAAAATATCCTCAAGGGACTCACCATCTTTAGAGTTATCTGGGATGAGACGACCAGTTTTGACCCCATAACAAAAACAATTCTC
>JAXHUS010000267.1:0-8738 GCA_034189305.1 Thermodesulfobacteriota bacterium
CCGGTAATTGCACCAACAGGACACTTACGCGCGCAGGCCATGCATCCGGTGCAATTACCGGAGAAAAAAAGCAACTTCATGTTATTGAGCAGGATACGTGCACTAAATGTGGAACCTGCTATCAGATTTGCAAATTCGAAGCAGTAACAATTAAATAATTATGGAGGAAAAACCAATGAAGCAAGTCACACTAACCGTAGACGGTCAGCAAGTGATAGTTCCTTTGGGATCTACGGTTCTGGATGCGATTCGAAAGGCAGATTTCTATGTGCCTACCCTTTGCCATGATCCTGAACTGAAGCCATACGGTGCATGCCGTTTGTGTATAGTGCAGATTGAGGGTTTGCGGGGCCTACCTACCTCGTGTACTACTCCTGCACAGGATGGGATGATCGTAAGAACTGAAACGGATGAAATTCGCAGAATTCGTAAAACCATAGTAGAATTGGCCATTGCCAATCATCCGTATGATTGCCTTATATGCGAGAATAACCAGGAATGCGAATTACTGAAAGTAGCCCGTTACGTTGGAGTTGAGAAGAAATCAGTGGAAAGGATGCGAAGGGGCAGATTGGATAGGCCTTTAGACACATCTAATCCGGCCTTCGATTTTGACCCCAATAAATGCATACTGTGTGGAAAATGTGTGAGGGTATGCTATGAACTCACGGGAGTTGGCGCAATAGATTTTGCTTTTCGAGGAAAGGATACCGTCGTCACTACCTTTGGCGCAAAACCACTGGCCTTATCCCAATGCCAGAGCTGTGGGGAATGCGTGGAACACTGTCCCACCGGGGCATTGTCACTAAAGCATTCTCTTATTCCCAACCGTGAGGTTGAGACCATTTGTCCATATTGCGGCGTTGGCTGTTCCATATATCTGGGAGTTCGTGGGCATGAAATTGTTCGCGTACGTGGAGCAAAGGAAAACGGCGTTAACGAGGAAGGTCTCTGCGTAAAAGGACGGTTTGGCCTTGATTTTGTCAACCATCCAGATCGTTTGACCAACCCCATCATTCGCAAGGAGCATGCACTAAAAAGTAGCGTCAAATTTGAAATTTCTGAGGTCTTTCGAAATGCGGATTGGAATGAGGCTATAGATGTCACAGCCCGGGAATTTGCTCGAATCCGGGACCGTTACGGGCCAGATTCCATTGGGGTTGTCAGTTCCGCAAAGTGTACAAACGAGGAAAATTATATTATTCAGAAATTTGCCAGGGCTTGTATTGGAACCAACAACGTTGACCACTGTGCAAGATTATGCCATGCATCCACAGTAACTGCAGCTCTTGCGGCATTTGGCTCCGGCGCTATGAGCAACTCGATTTCCGATATAGACTATGCCGATATGGTATTTGTTATAGGGTCGAATACAGTGGAATGCCATCCCATCATTGGAAGACGAATCAAACGGGCTGTTCGATTTCGAGGGGCCAAACTGATTGTGGCAGACCCGCGGATTACTGAGTTAGGCGAGATGGCAAATATATGCATGAACCATTATCCCGGGACAGATGTTGCGCTTCTAAACGGAATGATGCGGCAGATTGTTCATGAAGGAATACATAACAAAAATTTTATCAAAAATCGCTGCGAGAATTTTGAGGCATTTTTGGAATCTTTGAATCAGTACAACTTAGAGTATGTAAAAGGGATTACTGGGGTTCCTGCCGATCAGATACGGGAGGCTGCACTGATATTTGGCAAAGCAAAGAGAGCTATTGTCTTTTACGGTATGGGGATTACTCAGCATACGACAGGAACAGACAATGTAAAGGCAGTTGCCAATCTCCTCATGCTGACAGGAAACATAGGCCGCAAAGGCACTGGCTTTTCGCCACTGCGTGGTCAGAACAACGTGCAAGGTGCTTGTGATCTCGGTGCACTGCCAAATGTATTTCCTGGATACCAGGTTATCACTAACCCACAAACGAAGGATATGTTTGAAAAAGCATGGGGAAGGAGTTTGAGCGATAGTCCTGGCCTCACACTAACGGAAATGTTTCAGTCAGCTTCTGAGGGACGACTCAAAGCAATGTATATTATGGGGGAAAATCCCACGATGAGTGAGCCAGATGCGAATCATGCCAAAAAAGCTCTCGAGAATCTTGAGTTTCTTGTTGTTCAGGATCTTTTCTTGACGGGAACAGCAGAATTCGCTGATGTTGTGTTGCCGGCAGCCAGCTTCGCTGAGAAAGAGGGGACGTTCACGAACACCGAGCGCCGCGTACAAATTGTTCGCAAGGCTATTGAACCGCCGGGAGACGCCAGAGTGGATTGGGAAATTATCACGGAAATTTCCAGTAGGTTAGGGTATCCTATGAATTATGCATCCAGCGCTGAAATTATGAATGAGATTGCAAAACTCACCCCTATTTACGGAGGAATTAACTATGGTCGATTAAGAAAGCAAGGCATACAATGGCCCTGCTTGAGCAGGAAGCATAAGGGCACCCCCATCCTACACAAAGATCAGTTTACGAGAGGTCGAGGGAGATTCCACGTAATACATGATATTCCACCTGCAGAACTCCCAAACCGTGCATATCCCCTTATGCTGACAACAGGGAGAATTTTGGAGCACTGGCACACAGGGAGTATGAGCCACCGATCCCGTGTACTGGAAGCATTGGCATCCGAAAGTAGAGCTGAATTCAGTCATGTAGATGCGGACCAACTCGGTATCGATGAAGGGGATATGGTCTCCATTACTTCTCGAAGAGGTAAGGTCGAGACCAGGGCAACAAAAACCCGAAGAATAAATCCAGGCCAGGTATTCATGGCTTTTCACTGGTTAGACGCCCCGGCAAACATCTTGACGAATCCGGCTTTGGATCCCGTGGCCAAGATACCCGAATACAAGGTAGCATCTGTAAAGGCTATTCTCACAGTCCTGGAGAGGTCTGCAAAGGATAATGACTTTCTGACAGCTTTGGCTGAAAATCCCATAGGAGCTCTGAGTTCATACGATTTGACTCCGGAGCATCGGACAGCTCTCGTTAATGGGGACATTGAATCAATTGAAAAATGGGTTGGCCCCCTGGAAGGTCGTCTCAAAGAATGGTTGAAGGTTCGCCTCGCAAAGGAGAAGCTTTGAAAAGTATAATTGGCACAAGGACATAATTGAGTTCACTTCACCAGAGGGAGTGGCCTGTTAGTTCGTTTAGTAAACATATATGATTAAAAATTAAAAGGATTCATAAAGATGCTAAAATCAGGCTTAGTATCTATGCTGATAGGGATGTCAGTTGTTTTTATTTTCATTATTATAATGATTTTTTTAATGTTTATTTTAGGATTGATAGATAAGCGCTTTCCTCCAGAAAAAACAGATGAAATTGTGATTCAAAAAACAATATCATTGCCAGGAAAAGATGCAAATAATCAGAAGGAAAAAATTGCTGCCATTACAGCAGCTTTAATCCATTATAGAAACAGAATTAAGTAACATTTTTTTCTTGTTTGAGAGGCTAAAATGAAAGATACAAACCCGGTACAATTTACAGATTTAACTTTAAGGGATGCTCATCAATCATTACTTGCTACCAGGATGAAAACAGAGGATATGCTGCCCGTTGCTGAATATATAGATAATATTGGCTATTGGTCTTTAGAAATGTGGGGAGGAGCAACTTTTGATTCTTGCATCCGTTTTTTACGAGAAGATCCATGGGAAAGAATTAATACTTTAAAAAAGGCAATGCCAAAAACAAAGTTTCAAATGCTTTTACGTGGTCAAAATTGTGTTGGTTATCGTCATTATGCTGATGATGTAGTTAGAGAGTTTGTCCAGCTTGCGGCTGAGAGAGGAATTGATGTTTTTCGTATTTTTGATGCCTTAAATGATTTCAGAAATTTGGAAACTGCAGTTAAAGCAACAAAAGATGCTGGCAAAATAGCTGAGGGCACTATTTGTTATACAATAAGTCCGGTTCATAATATTGCAAATTTTGTAAAACAAGGCATAGAACTGGATGCTATGGGTTCTGACACAGTATGTATTAAAGATATGGCCGGCCTTCTTTCACCTCTTGATGCATATAAACTTGTAAGCGAATTAAAAGCCAAAGTCAAGGTTCCTATTCATTTGCACTGTCATTCCACTTCAGGAATGGGTTCAATGACATATCTAAAAGCAATAGAGGCAGATGTTGACATTATTGATACATGTATTTCAAGTTTATCTTTAGGAACTGCCCATCCACCTGTAGAGGTTATGGAATATATCTTAAGGAAACACCCTCGAGCACCAAAGCTTAAAACTGAAAATTTTGGATCTATTGCACGATATTTTAAAGAATTGCGAAATAAACCATTCTACAAACAATTTGATAAACAGGTGGGATCATCAGTGGATATTGGTATCTTAGAGAGTCAAATTCCGGGAGGGATGATGTCAAACATGCTCAAACAATTGGAGGAACAAAAACAAGCTCACAGGTTAGATGAAGTTTTAAAAGAAACTCCCCTTACCCGCAAAGACGTAGGGTATGTTCCCCTTGTTACCCCAACATCCCAGATTGTCGGAACTCAGGCAGTAATAAATATTATGATGGATGAACGATATAAAAATATTACTTCAGAAACTAAAAACCTTGTTTTAGGTAAATATGGAAAAACCCCTGCTCCAATTTCTGAAGACTTATTAAAAAAGGTTATGGAAATAACAGGGGAAGTACCCATAACACATAGACCAGCAGATGATTTACAACCTGAATTAGAAAGGCTGCGGCAGGAAACTATTAAGCTATCCGGAGTCAATAAAGAAGAAAGGGGACTTAGAGAAGATACAATTACTTGCGCGCTTTTTCCCCAGGTAGCTCCAGAATTTTTTCAAATAAGAGCCCAAAAAAGAGCTGGGACGCACAAAGAAAAGGAAGTTCCTGTAGAAAAAAAGAAAGAAACAGTTGAAGAAGGCGCTTTGACGAAACCTGTTTCTCAAGTCAGTGGACCAATGGTTTATAAGGTGCTGGTAGAAGGCCATAATTATTTTGTTGAAATACAAGAAGTGGGTGCAACTGTTACTTCTCAAATAACTCAAACAAGTCCTCCGGTTATAAAAGAGCTTCCAAAAGAGGCTGTAAACGGAACTGCCATAAAAGCTCCAATGTTAGGAAATATAATAAAAATTATGGTTGACCAAGGGACTGAGGTTAATAAAGATGACACACTTTTTATTTTAGAGTCAATGAAGATGGAAAATGAAATCAAAGCTACATCTTCCGGCACTATATCTCAAATTCTGGTCAGTGCAGGTGCGGAAGTCCAGGCTAATCAGGTACTTTGTGTTATTGAACAGGATAAATAAATTTTATGAATAAGAAGATAATTTACTATTTTTTTATCATAAACTTCTTTTCTTTATATACTTTTGCTTTTGCCAGAAGCGATACTATGAAAATAGATCAGAGGATCCTTGATTTTTTAATGTCTACCGGTATTTTTAATATGGGTATTGGCTCATATATTATGATTTCTATTGGTTGTCTTTTAATTTTTTTAGGGATTGTCAAAGAATATGAGCCGCTTTTACTTATTCCTATCGGTACCGGATGCATTATATGCAATGCTCCTGTAATTGGAGATGTTAACCCAAAAGAGATGATTGCATATCTTTATACTGCAGGTATTGACAAGCCACTTTACCCACTTTTAATCTTTTTAGGAGTAGGTGCATTAACAGATTTTGGGCCTTTAATTGCCAATCCCAAAACAGCCCTTTTAGGAGCTGCTGCTCAATTTGGGATATTTTTTACATTAATTGGAGCAATTGTGTTAGGTTTTAATTTAAAAGAAGCATCTTCCATCGGGATTATTGGAGGTGCCGACGGTCCTACCACAATTTTTCTAACCGCAAAACTAGCGCCGGATTTATTGGGAGCCACAGCTGTCGCTGCATACTCATATATGGCTTTAGTTCCAATAATTCAACCCCCTATAATAAAACTCCTAACCACTGAAGAGGAAAGAGGGGTAGTCATGAAACAGCTAAAACCCGTTTCTAAAAGGGCTAAGATTCTTTTTCCTGTATGTGTGATTATTTTGTGTATTCTTTTAGTTCCTTCAGCAGTGCCACTTATTGGGATGCTAATGTTTGGTAATTTGATAAGAGAAGCAGGTGTGGTTAGAAGGCTTTCCGACGTTGCACAAAATGCATTGATTAATATTGTTACCATATTTTTAGGAATCTGTATCGGCTATAAAATGCAGGCTGAATATTTTTTAAGGCTGGAAACAATAAAGATACTTATTCTGGGTGTAATCGCTTTTAGTATAGGAACTGCTTCAGGAGTTATTCTTGCCAAAATAATGGCAAAACTATCCAGAGATCCCATAAATCCCCTGATCGGATCTGCCGGAGTGTCTGCTGTCCCAATGGCTGCACGAGTAAGTCAAAAAGTTGCTCAGGAAGCTAATCCATCTTCGCATATATTAATGCACGCAATGGGTCCGAATGTCTCGGGAGTAATTGGTTCGGCCGTTGCTGCTGGCGTCCTGCTCTCTTTATTTGGATAATTGAAAGCTTTGCTTGGCTGGTTGTGTATTTTTATCCTGAATCGGGCCCTCCAGAAGTCGAAATAAATGCTTCAGATAAGTTTTGATTGCAAAAATCACCCTAAAGATGCTAAATTATAAAGGTTTAAGTTGGACAGGCATCCTGGATTTGCGAATCTGAAACGATGCCGTATTTTTGTTCAGTGCTGTCGTGTTGGTAACGATGGTATTGCCCGATATTCTTTCTTTGCTGGCAGTGACTCCGCCGTTGTGCACTTTGACTACATCATTGAAAAAATATTTTAAAACAGAATTAATAAAAGGGTTATTTTTTGTTTAGGGTATGAATAAATTTTTGCTCTTTTTATTCCCCCTCCTTTTAGTCATAGGTTGCAAAGGATGGCAGGGGGAAAAAATTCCTGGATTCGTCTATTATAGACTCAATGCAGATCCCAGGACTTTAGATCCTGCCAAAATAACAGATGTAGCGGGAGCAAGAATATCGGCTAAAATATTTAACGGTCTGGTAAAATATAACAGGGATTATAAAATCACGGGAGATATTGCAAAAAAATGGGCTATCGACCCTGATGGTAGAACATATACCTTTATACTCAGAAAAAATGTAAAATTTTCTAATGGAAGGGAGGTTACAGCCCATGATTTTAAATATTCCTTTGAAAGGGTATTGTCCCCGGAATTAAGATCCCCCCGAAGCTGGCTTTTTGACAAAATTTCCGGTGCTAAGGAGTTTATGAGAGGTGATGCAAAAAGTTTAAAGGGAATTACCCTTTTAAATAAATATATGCTTAAAATTACCCTTGACCATCCTTTTTCTCCATTTTTAGATTTTTTGGCCCAGTCAAATGCCTATGTTGTCCCAAAAGAGGAAGTGGAAAAATGGAAAGAGGATTTTTCATCCCACCCCGTTGGAACCGGCCCTTATTTTCTTGAATACTGGAGCAGAAGTCAAAAATTGTCCCTCCTTTCAAATAAGGATTATTTTGGAGAAAAGCCAAAAATAGAAGGAATTTGTTATAGAATTATTCCGGATGATCTTACGGCATTGATTGAATTTGAAGTAGGGAATCTGGATATAATCGAGGTCCCCCAATCGGAAATTAAGCGGTATAGAAAGGATAAAAGGTGGTCTTCATTGATGTTGAGTAAAACCGGGTTGAATATTTACTACCTGGGCCTCAACTGCAAAAAAATGCCCTTTAATAAGGTAAATATTAGAAAGGCATTAAACTATGCCATTGATCGCAAAAAAATACTGGAGACTTTTTACTGGGGACGGGGCATCCTGGCATCGGGACCTGTTCCCCCCCAGATAAAAAATTACACCCTTACAGGATATGAATATAATCCTACAAAAGCAAAACATCTTCTTATGGAATCTGCCTTTGATTTTAAAACCATTGTAAAGATATACATATCTGCAAATACTGAAGCCCTTGATATAGTGGAGCTTATAAAATATTACCTGGATAAAGTGGGGATTATGGTAAGAATCGTCCAGCTGGAATGGAGTTCATTTTTAGATGCTATAAACAAAGGTGAGGCTGATGCATTCTGGCTCTCCTGGTGGGCGGATTATCCCAATCCGGAAAATTTTCTATTTCCCACATTTCATTCTGCCAATTGGGGTGCAGGGGGGAACCGGACTTTTTTTAAAAATCAGGAATTTGATCGGCTGATAGGTAAATATCAAAGAATATTTAACAACCAGGAGAGGGAAAACATATTGAAAAGACTGGAAGATTTAATAATAAGACAGGCCCCGTGGGTTTTTTTCTGGCACAGAAAAGATATTTATTTAAGACAGCCCTGGTTAAAGAACTTTAATATCTATTCACTGCCGCAGGTTGATAAGGGCAATCGGTTATATATAGAAAAGTGATAATTAATCTATACTTTTTTTACCCTTTGTAAATTGTTGATAAGTAATTATCAAAATAGCAGGTTTTAGCTTTCTTGTATCTGTTAAGTTTTAGAGATAAGAAACAAGCATTTCTTTTTTTGCTGATAGCAGAGTAATGCAGAATAGGACTGGAAATGCTCCCTTTTATCCCCCTTTATTTTATTCAAACTTCTTATCATTTTTTCCATTAAAATTTTTGGAAGCTTCATAAAAAATCGAAGAAAATTGACTTAAGTCAAGGAAAATTACTTTTTTATTAGTAATATAAAAGTAAAAGAGAACAAGGGGAAAATTTGTTAGATTGAAGCGGAATTTTTTC
>JAXHUS010000268.1:0-2546 GCA_034189305.1 Thermodesulfobacteriota bacterium
AGAAATTCCAAACCGGCAAAAGTCAGCCTATTCCAGGACACACAGAAGTTTAAGAAAGTCTTGCAAAAAGAATCATTAAAAGATTATCTTAAAGATGTGGGTGATGGGACATCAGTTTTTTGATCTTTACAGGATAGACTTGCATATTCCGTCCCCTGAAAAATATTTTATTTTTGGCAGTTACAGGTGAATTAAAAGTAAAACAAAATTCCCGGGGAAGATCATTTTTTAGTTTCGAGACTGTTACTGTAAAATTTTCCCTTATAAATACCCTGCCTGAATCGAAATTTGCCTCTCCCCCTAAAAAAGCCAGTTCAAGATAGGTGCCAAAATAAGTTTTATCTTTCTGTCCTATTATCATGGTATAGGGATTTGGGACCTTAATATACGAATAAAAAGGATTATTTGAGGGTAATAAATCCGGTGAGACGGATAATATCTCCATGGAAAATTTGATGTGGGGGCATTCCAGCCTTAATGAATGAGGAAGTCCTATTAATGCCAGTATAGGCAGATCGATAAAATATAATTCTACCGGTGAGGAACTATCTTTTAACTCCGTCTTTATTGTATCCTTAATTGATTCCATATAAGAACCGATCCTGTAGCTTATAAAATTGCCCCCCTGGGTGACAAAAAAGATAAGCAATAGATAGCAAATGAGAATCTCCTTTCTCCATGGCCGGTTTTTAAAGATTATATAACCCAAACAAAGGAAGAAACAGCCGGAAGGAATATAAAGAAACCTTTGACCAACGGAAAGAAAAGACACGGGAAGCATGGCAAAAAGTCCTGACAACAAAAGAAAGAAGGCATTTCTTTTATTCACGGTAAATTTTGAAAGCATATATATGCCTCCCGCCACTAAGCCGGCCAGTAAAAAAATAAGAGGGGAATGCTTTACAAAAAATGGATATGCCACCATCAGATCAATGGGGATGAAATAAAGGATATTTGCAAAATATAGGGTCATGTTTCTGAAAACAAAAAAGGAAAATCCGGGTCTTAAAAGACTGTGGGAAAACGGGTAAGGAACAGAACCCAGCCCCCCGAAAATCTTGAACCGTATGCCGAGATAAACTATAGTAACGATAAAAAATGGAAGATAGTATAATATGGACTTCTTTATTCTGATATATAAGGAATATGAATCTTTTTCACCGGAAGAATAAAGCCGGTCAAAAACTATTAAAACCAGAGGCAGGGTAATTGCCATCTCTTTGGACAAAAGGGCGCAAATATAAAGAATTAGTGAAAAGGGGAAAAGGGGAAAATGCCTTTTTTCTTTTTCCTGTCTGAATTTTAAAAAAGTAAAAAGGGAAAAGTAATAAAAGAATCCGGCAATGACATCCGTTCTGCAGCAAATCCACGCAACCGCTTCCATATGGCATGGATGAATCCCAAAAATCAGGGCAATCAAAAAGGCGGTCAAATTTTCTTTAAAAATAAATGTAGCCAGACGAAATATTAAAATACTGGTTAAAATGTGAAAGATTATATTTGTTAAATGAAACCCCATCGGTTTTATATCCCATAACAATATGTCCATAAAAAATGACAGGGAAATTAACGGTCTGAAATATTGAAGTTCTATGGCGGGAGAAGTCCACCATGTTGGGGTGTCGCTTGACTTTAATATCCAGGCGGTAAAAAAGTCTTTAAATAGTGCCGATGTCCCCAATAATTTTATTCTTTCAATGTGCAAATAGTCATCAGCCCAGAACTCAGTATTAAGTAAAGGTGAATAAGTAATAAAAATTGTCAGTATTAATATTACTAAAAAAACCTTACTTTTATTCAAAGGATTTTTATTTTCTTTTATTTAGTATTATGAATGTACGGCGGGAGTTTTTCACCCTGTCTTAAAATAATATAATTAGTAATTGGAAATCAATATTTTATGGTCGTTTCTCATGCGAGTTTTTTCAGCTACATAGCCTGCATAGGTCAACCATTTAACCAGACTGTCCTTTTTGAATCTAAATTTATATTTCGTGGAACCATAAAATAAGCCCAGATAAAATCCTGCTTCCCCATAAATGGAAATAATACGGTCTGTTAGAAAAAAATAGAGATTTTCCCTGGTTTTCCAGACAAAACGATGAGAAGAAAGAAAAAGCTGGCCTGGTCCAAATGATTTCATGTAAGGGCTGTGTTTACCCTGCTTTTCAAAGGGAAATTCTTGTTTGTCCCAGCCAAAAAACAGGGGATTGGTTTTCTGGGTTATCAATTTTATCCTGTCGGATTTACTTACAAGATACACTTCTTCTTCAGGCAATAATTCTACTTCCGCTGTCTTCCGGGGTAATGGTTTAAAGCCTTCTTTCATTTTTCGGTACCATTCCGCCAATCTAAGCTCCAACCCTTTCTGCTCTCCTTTTACAATTTTCCAGTAGAAATCCTCTTTGTCGGTTTTAACAAACTCCCAGACTGTATGGCAGGTATTACATGTCATGATGTCCGGTTTAAACAGGCTTTTTTTATAAGACAGGGAATCTTCTGTTTTGCAAAGAGGACACCTCCATAATAAATTGGTAATCATTGTC
>JAXHUS010000269.1:0-3900 GCA_034189305.1 Thermodesulfobacteriota bacterium
TTAAAAAGAAAAAAAATCTTTCAGGGGTGAGCCTTAATATGCCGCCGGAATTTCAATTATCCATAATAAAAAAGGCTTTCCCGAAAAAAGAGAGTATTGGAATATTTTTTTCCGGAGAAGGAAACGGCAAATTATTAAAATATTATGAGGATGTGGCGTTAAAATATAATATGAAGATAGTTGGCTTTCCACTTAAATCAGAGAAAGAAATCCCTATGATTTTAAATTCAATGAAATTTCAACCTGATATACTCATGTTTATTCCAGATAGGATAGTAATAAAGGAAAAATTAATAAACTATATTATAAAGGCATGCATCATAAAAAAGATTCCCGTAATAGGTTTTAATAGGTGGTTTTGTAAAAACGGCGCTGTCCTGTCTTTTTATCTTGACTATGGAGATATTGGAATCCAGACGGGAAAACTGAGCAAGAGGTTATTTAAAACAAAAAGTATACAATCTGTTGTTGAACCACCCAAGAGGATACGAATTTTAATCAATATCAAAGTAGCTGATAAATTCAATTTTGAATTATCAGAATACATAAAAAAGAGTGCGGATGTTTTTTAAAAAGAAACTAATACCAAACAGTGTTATCTTAAGAACAACCCTGGGTGTTATTCTTCTTGTTGTTGTGGTTACAATAACCTATAGTTTAGTTTTTCTCTATCAATCCCGAATCGCCCTTATCGAAGCTTTTAAACTAAGGGGAATCTCTCTTGCAAAAAATCTTGCTTTAAATTCTGAACTCGGGCTTTTACTTGAGGATAAGGAGAGTTTATTGTCTCTTTCGCAAAACCTCCTGAGGGAGGATATTGTTCATGGTGTAAAAATTGAGGGTTTAGGTGGTGAAATACTTGTAAACCTTGAAAAGAAAAGAATTTCTCCGTGGCTTAAAGAAGTATTTGTATTTCCCGTTCGTCTTACCACACCCCAGGAAAAAATAACCGATGATATGAATATATTCTATGAAGGTGAAACCAGAAAAGTGAAACCTTTAGGTAAGGTGGAGGTGATTATCTCTCGTGAAAAGGTAAAAAAGACTTTAACAAAGATTGCAAAGAGGATATTCCTCTTTGCAATCTTTGTTACTATTCTTGCCGGCAGTATTTCTTACTACCTGACAATTATCTTTCTAAAGCCGATAAAACAACTTTCAGAAGCTTCAGCAGACATTGCATCCGGTAATTGGGAAAGGAGAGTAGAAATTGCCGAGGAAGAAGAACTTGCACAGCTTACAAATGCTTTTAATCAAATGTCGTCATCTTTAGTTGACAAAAGAAGAGAACTTGAGGATAGCTATAAAAAACTGGCAAAAAAGGAAAGAATGGCAGAAATTGGAAGGCTTTTTACGATGATTGCCCATGAATTTAAAAATCCTTTAGGAATTATCAAGGGCTCTGTTGACATACTTATAAGGAAAAAATTAAAATCTGATACAAAAATTACAATGTTAGAATATATAAATGAAGAGGTAAGCAGACTTAATAGGCTGGTAGAAGACTTTCTAACTTTTGCCCGTCCGTTCCCACCCAGATTGGATAGTATAAATATTTTAGAAATAATAAAGAAACTTGTTGATGGAATTGAAAAAAGAGATAATTTAGGAAAAAATATAAAAACAAAAGTGATTTTAGATACAGAAATTCCACTGGTTAATGCTGATGAACATCAGATTTATCAAGCCCTTTTAAATCTTATCCAGAATTCATTGGAGGCAATTGAAGAAGATGGTAAAATAGAGATAATTTGTTATAAAGAACGTTATCAAGAAGAGGACGGAGTTTCAATCGAGATAGCTGATAATGGTCCCGGAGTTTTTTATGAGGATAGAGAAAAAATATTTGAACTTTTTTATACAAAAAAAAAGGATGGAAGTGGTCTGGGACTGGCAATAGCAAACAAAATAGCTGAAAATCATGGGGGATACATAAAGTATAAAGAAACAAACGGTGAAGGAGCACGTTTTGTTTTATGGCTTCCTTTAAAAGGGCAAGCATCTACTTAATGAGTAACCGTTTTTTTCGGCCATATTATTATTAACTTAACCTGGAATTTTATATGGATGAAAAGCCGTATGCCGATATCTTAATTGTAGATGATGAGGATAAAATGCGACATATCCTGAGAATCATCCTTGAGGATGCCGGGTATTCAGTTGATGAGGCAAGAGATGGCAGAGAAGCCCTTGGTTTAACTGAAAAAAAGCATTTTGGAGTAATAATTACGGATCTTAAAATGCCGGTTATAAGTGGTATGGATCTTTTAAAAACCCTGAAGAAGAGAAATTTAAACTACCCTGTGGTTGTATTAACTGCATTCGGCTCAATTGAATCCGCAGTAGATGCAATGAATGCAGGCGCCCTTGATTATATAACAAAACCATTTGAAGAGGATAAAATTCTTTTTACTGTTAAGCGATGTTTCAAATTCTATAAATTAACCCTTGAAAACCGGAATTTATTGGATAATCTTGCCCGTTCTTTTGACTTTTCGAATATTATAGCCCATTCTACCGCCATGTTAAGGATTTTACAGGAAGCTTCCCTGGTTTCAGAAAGTCCGGAAACCACTATTTTAATTACCGGTGAGAGTGGAACCGGAAAAGAACTTCTTGCCAAAACCATTCATTATAACAGCAGCAGAAAGGACAAAATGTTTCTTGCTTTTAATTGTGCCGCCCTTGCTCCCGGTCTTGTGGAAAGTGAACTTTTCGGTCATGAGAAGGGAGCTTTTACAGGCGCTATCCGAAGAAAAGTCGGAAAGTTTGAAATTGCAAATGGTGGAACGGTTTTTTTGGATGAAGTTGCAGACCTGAGCCTTGAAGCTCAGGCAAAAGTGTTAAGGGTGGTTCAGGAACGCAAATTTGAGCGCGTGGGTGGTATGGAAGAGGTAAATGTAGACATTCGCCTTATTGCAGCCACAAACCAGAGTCTTAAAAGGGCATTGGAGGAAAAAAGGTTCCGAGAAGACTTATATTATAGAATCAATGTATTTCCGATAAAACTTCCTCCCCTGAGTAAAAGAAAGGAAGATATTATACCCCTTGCAAAACATTTCTTAAAAAAATTCGGTGAAAGACTAAAAAAGCCTAAAACCTCTTTGTCGGAAGATGCAAAGAATATGCTTCTTTCTTATCACTGGCCCGGGAATGTAAGGGAACTTGAAAATGCAATAGAGAGAGCCATGATTCTATCCACAGATGGAACAATAGATGCCGGTCGCCTTTCCTTTTTAAGGTTCTATATGGCTGAATCCCTTGAGAAAAAGGTTGAATTTGAATTAAACCTAAAAGGAATAAATCTGGAAGAATTAGAGAGAAAATTTGTTAAAAAAGCCCTTGAACTTTCCGATAACAATCAGGTAAGGGCAGCAGAGCTTCTTGGCCTTACCCGCAGTAAACTGCGAAGCAAAATAAAGAACTTAAAGGACCATGAAGACTAAAAAAATTTCTAAAGGTACATTTATATTATTACTTATAACTCTTTTAATAGGATGTATTTGTGATATATCCAATTCTTATGAGCCCGAAATTTCCGATACAATGTTAATGTTTGTGGGTGAAAAATTATATACGATTTCTACTGCTTCAAGACTAAAAGAGGCAATAAAATTTGCTCCGGCTTCGGCATTTGTCATGGGTCAAGAAGAAATAAAGAGGTATAGAACCCTTGGCGAGGCTTTAAAATCCGTACCGGGATTCTATCTCGGACATGACGGTATTAAAGAGAAAATATATTTGCGGGGTGTACCCAATTCATTTCTTTTGATGATTGACGGAGTACCTATGGCAAATGATTCCTCCACAGAAGACTACCCGAGGGGACTTGAACTTTCCCTTGATTATATAGAAAAAATTGAGATAATTCGAGGTCCTGGTTCTGCATTATGGGGTGCG
>JAXHUS010000027.1:0-4053 GCA_034189305.1 Thermodesulfobacteriota bacterium
ATTTTCCTCATATAGATCCGCAGCTTTAAAATCACCTATTATATTTTCAATTCCATTTTTTCTTGACAGGATTAATATAGGATGTCCCATTTTACATTTTATTTTTTCAAAACCATATCTCGACAGGTCCATGTGTTTTATGGGAAACGACCAGGCAGTATTACTGATGAAATGAAGCAAAAGGTCGACACACCGGAAGGACGTCGTACATATAGCAAACGTCTTGGGATTGTAGAACCCGTATTTGGTAATATCAGAACATACAAGAGGATGGGCAGATTCACCTTACGAGGTCGTATCAAGGTCAACATTCAATGGATGCTTTACTGTCTTGTTCATAATATTGAGAAGATCATCAACTTTGGGAAGAGCTATGCTGTGGCTAAAGTATAATAAGGGGCAGAATAGATAAGCTATCCATATAAATATACAAGTTGCTGTACTATGGGCCTTTATTTTTGTATTTTTTACCGACTATTATCTGTTCTTTACGAAAATTAGAATTTACTTTTTTAAAAATCAATTTGTATATATAAGAATCATCTCGTAAAGTGGTTTTTCGACAGCCTCGTTCTGCATAGAATAAAGCATGCAAATATAACGCTTGACGTTACACGGTAAGCATGGTACTGTTTTAATATGATTAAATCATTTAAATGTAAAGAAACTGAAAAAATATTTAAACGTAATTTTTCTAAAAAGTTTCCACAAGATATTCAACGTTCAGCTTTAAAGAAATTACGTATGATTAACAGAGCAAATATTATAAATGATTTACGTGTTCCACCTTCGAACCATCTAGAAGCATTGCATGGGAAAAGAAAAGGTCAATACAGTATTAGAATTAACGACCAATGGAGAATATCCTTCAAATGGGCTGATGGTGAAGCACAAAATGTAGAAATAGTTGATTATCATTAGGAGGAACTAAAATGACAAAAAAAATAGCACCAATCCATCCGGGAGAAATATTAATGGAGGAATTTATTACTCCAATGGGATTAAGTCAAAATCAATTAGCTAACGATATTGGTGTACCTCCGAGAAGAATTAATGAAATTGTTCATGGAAAACGTAGAATCACTGCAGATACAGCTCTTCGATTAGCACACTACTTCAAAATGTCTCCACAATTCTGGCTTGGATTGCAAATGGATTATGACCTAGATGTTGAAGAAGACCGTCTTGCTTCACGTATCGACAAAGAAGTTTGCATTTATGAATTAGCACATAAAATTGCATAACATCCGCCTGGAGCAGACAGCAGGAAAATTGCGGTTTAACGCAAAAGTCTGTAGTAGCCCGAACCTCTGTAGGACCGCTGCTCAGGAGGGGCGATTGAGCCTGTCGAAAAAGTACATATTACCTCTTCTTTTAGAAAAAATAATGGGTATTTATGATATAATATAAGTATTTAATAATAAGGTTTTCATAAGGAGAAGAGGATTTGGCAAGTTACAGGCGTTATGATTATAAGCAGCTCATATTGGTACCGATATCATTGGAGCGGCAGTTAGCTCCGGGCACATTGGAACACGCAATACACCATGTAGTGGAAGAACGCCTTGACCTGGAAATATTTGATCAACGGTATTGACATATCAGGAACAGTGTGTTAAATTTTTTAGTAAATATAGATTGTTAAGTGTGAAGATAAACAAGATAAAAAAATTGACAGAGACTAAGAAAGTCTAAAGCTTCACACAGATAATTATTTTAAAAAAGATAAAAAGGCCACGAAGGCTTGTTTTGGGTTTAGAAAACCAAAGAGCTTTTGTGGCTTTTTTTTGTTTATAAGATGAGTCCATGTCAAATTGGATGGAGTAAAAAGGAAATTTTTATACAGTTCATTTTTAAAGGAGGTGATTAATTTATGAGGATATTTTCTACAATGCCATTATCTTGTATATTAACAGGTTTTTTACTATCTGTCCACGGTCCCCCGGGTTTTTGCCTACAAATATAAGAACTAAAGGATAAAAATGGCAGGATGTCATGTTAAGCTTTATAAGGAAGGGAGAAGTTCGATGAATAAAATGTTATTAATATTCGCTCTGGTAATTGGAGTTACTTTTTACTATACATCATATGCCTTTGCAGGAGATTATATGCAGGAGATAGAAGGGCTGAAAAAGAGAATTGAGGAACTGGAGAAGAATATGGAAGCCTCTGAAAGAGATACGAAGGAGATTAAGGCAGTAAACCATGAGCTTGAATGTATCAAAAAGGCATTCGGACATTTAAACATAGGGGTTGGTATAACCGGTATTGTTCAGGGAACTGCAAACAATGATGATAATAACAGTAATGTGATAGACGGCAGTTACTCCGTTGACCTGGAAATAGAAGCGGACATGAAAGAATGGGGCACCGCCTTTATCCACTTAGAAGCAGGAGATGGAGAAAATGTTGCCGATGAAGTGGAAGCTTTAACAGGGGTTAATGCCGATGCTCTGGGGGAGCAGAATGATCTGGAAGTGGCAGAGGCCTGGTGGGAGTTCAGTCTTTTAGATGAATACGTTACTTTTACCGTTGGAAAACTTGATCCGGTAGTTTACTGGGATGCCAATGAGATAGCCAATGATGAAACCGCCCAGTTTCTGGCAGATATTTTTGTAAACAGCATTATTGTAGAATGGCCTGATTATACTCCAGGTTTTCATCTTTTAGTTACTCCCAATGAATTTCTTGATATAAGATTTGGAATATTATCTGCGGACAGTGACTGGGAAGACATTTTTGAGGATATATTTGCAGCGGGAGGGATCGACATAAAGCCGAAGTTTGGTAACTTTACGGGAAACTACCGGTTTTACGGATGGATAAATGCCCTTGACCATATAAAATGGAATAACTGGCTGGACGGTGAAAGACTGAACAAAAAGGCATATCATGACGACAAAGTAAATAGCGGATTCGGACTTTCCTTTGATCAGCAAATTACATCCGATATTATCTTATTCTGTCGGTTTGGTTTGCAAGAGGATGATATTGCCGGGGAATCTTATGAATACGAAACAAATCCCCTTCGCAGGGCGACTCTGGGTACTGAAGAACTTGACCCCTTTGCCTTAAGATATTCATGGAGTATTGGGGGACAGATTACCGGTAACCGATGGGGAAGGCCTGGTGATGTTTTAGGCATTGCCTTTGGTCAGGCAATTATTTCTTCCGACTATGAACGTTATTTAAGAGATGAGGGGGTGTCCCCTGAAGACGAATCCCACTTCGAAGCTTACTATAGTTTCCGTCTTAATGAAAGCATTGCCATATCCCCTGATATTCAGGTAATTACAAATATGGGAGGGGATGATGATGCTGATACCGTAACGGTTTTTGGAGTCAGAACCCAGATTAACTTTTAGATAGAAGGAAAAGGTACCCTTATGCATATATCAGATGGAGTTTTATCAATACCCGTTTTAATCGGAGGTTATGCGGCTGCTGTCGGAATTGTTGCTGCTTCTACAAGGGAAATGGACCCCCGGGAAATTCCCAGGGTTGCTGTAATCACCTCTGTTTTTTTTGTGGCTTCCCTGATTCATGTTCCCATTGGACATACCAGCGTCCATCTGATTCTCAACGGATTGGTGGGGATAATTCTTGGGCCCATGGCATTTGTATCTATTTTCTTAGGTTTGGTCATGCAGGCACTGCTTTTTCAGCATGGAGGAATTACCACCATTGGAGTTAACGCATTGATGATGGGAATACCTGCTCTTTTATCCTATAGAATATTCAATCTGAACAAAAAAATTAAGTTTAAATACAGTGCGTCGATCTTTGGAGCCATAGCCGGAGGAAGCAGTATATTTCTGAGCGCCGTCATTCTTGCCATACTCCTTTTTTCTGCCGGCAGCGAGTTTATTAGAGTGGCACAACTTGCCCTGTTTGCTCATATGCCGGTTATTATTATTGAAGGAACAATATGCGGGTTCATTGTTTCATTTTTGACAAAAGTAAAACCGGAAATTCTGTTTTTTTGCGCAAAACCTCTAAATTGAAATAGAAGTTAAAGTGAAAGTTTACAGAGTAAAACTTATAGTAACCGGT
>JAXHUS010000270.1:0-3410 GCA_034189305.1 Thermodesulfobacteriota bacterium
CTTTTTTTGAGCATTTTCAATTGCCCTGGTAATAAGCCTGTGTTCAATGGGTTGATCTTCTTCCATTCCCAATCTGCCCATTAACCCGGATATCTTGTCTGAACCAAAAATTCGCAACAGGTCATCTTCTAAGGAAAGATAAAAATGAGAAGCTCCGGGGTCTCCCTGACGGCCGCTTCTTCCACGTAATTGACGGTCAATTCTTCTTGCTTCATGTCTTTCCGTTCCGATAATGTGCAATCCACATGGTACAAAATCAAAACATTCTTTCTTTATCTTTCCCTTTTTCTCATGGTCAGGGCAATTGTTGCAGTTTCCCTCTCTGAATTCACAATTTATACAGCATTGTTTACATTTTACTATTTCAGCCCCTAATTTTATATCCGTTCCCCTTCCGGCCATATTGGTAGCAATGGTAACGGCTCCAGGCTGTCCTGCCTTTGCTACAATCTCAGCTTCTTCTTTATGTCTTTTTGCATTGAGTACCGAATGTTTAATCTTCTTTCCCAGCATCCTGCTCAATTTTTCCGATACTTCAACTGAAGTTGTTCCCACTAAGACAGGAATACCTTTTTTGTGCATACTTTCAATTTCTTTAATTACGGCACGATATTTTTCAGTCTTGGTTTTATATATTATATCCGGATAATCAACTCTTCTTATAGGCTTATTGGTTGGAATAACATTGACATCCAGTTTATATATTTTTAAAAATTCCGGAGCCTCTGTTTCAGCAGTTCCTGTCATTCCAGCCAGTTTTTCGTATAAACGGAAATAGTTTTGAATCGTAATGGTAGCAAGGGTCTGAGTTTCACCCTCAATGGTTACCCCTTCTTTTGCTTCCAGAGCCTGATGGAGCCCGTCGCTGTATCTGCGACCGGGGAGAAGACGGCCGGTAAATTCATCTACAATTAAAACTTTTCCGTCACTCACTACATAATCTACATCCTTTTCAAACAGGGAATATGATTTAAGAAGCTGTGAAATATTTTGTATCTTTTCCGACTTATCCGCGTATTCACCCTCAAGCTTAGATCTTAGCGACTCCTTTTCTTTTTCACTCAAGTCATTATTTTCTTCCACCACACTCAAATCGGGCAAAACAAAAAAGTCCGGCCCGTCGGGTGATAAAAATTTACGGCCCATGTCAGTTAAATCAACTATATTACTCTTTTCTTCAATACTGAAATAAAGCTCCGCATCCAGCTCCGGAAGTCTTTTATCTCTAATGCAATCCAATTCCACTTTCTCTATTAACCTTTTATATCTGGGTTCCTTCATAATTTTCAGAAACCTTTTATTCTTCGGTGACCCTCTTTTTACCTGAAGCAGTTTCATGCCGGCCTCATATTCTTTGTCCTCTTTTAATAGGGACTCCGCCTGGGAAATAAATTTATTTATCAATGTTATCTGGGTTTTTACAAGTCTTTCAACAGGGGATTTCAACTCATTAAATTTGTGGGTGGTATTTTCTATAGGTCCAGAAATAATAAGGGGAGTTCTTGATTCATCAATTAAAATACTGTCCACTTCATCTACAATGGCAAAGTGATGCCCCCTCTGGCACTGGAAACTTAAGTCCATACTCATATTATCCCTGAGATAATCAAAGCCAAACTCAGTATTGGTGCCATAAGTTATATCAGCCTGATAAGCTTTTTTACGAGCTTCCGGTTCCATATCATGGTATATGACATCAGAAGTAATCCCAAGAAATCCATAAATAGCCCCCATCCATTCTCTGTCCCTTTTTGCTAAGTAGTCATTTACAGTTACGATATGAACTCCCTTTCCCTCCAGAGCATTTAGATATGCAGGAAGAGTTGCCACTAAGGTTTTTCCTTCTCCCGTAGCCATCTCAATAATTTTCCCATTATGCAGACATATTCCGCCTAAAAGCTGGCAGTCGAAATGTCGTTCCCCAAGTTTTCTTTTTGCAGTTTCTCTGACTACTGCAAAGGCTTCAGGCAAAATCCGGTGGAGGGGCTCATCTCTTTCAAGCCTTTGTTTGAATTCCCCTGTCTTCTCCTTAAGAAGGTCGTCATTAAGTTTTTTTATTTCGGACTCCAATGAATTAATCATAGAAACTATTGAATGTAGTTTCCTTAATGACCTTTCGTTTTTAGAACCAAATATCTTTTGAATTGTTTGTAACATTGATATGCCTTGATATATCGCTTATTTACCACAAATATCCATAGCTCTTAGGCTAAGACTCGGGGAACCGACTTTTCCAAAAAATCGGAGATCATCCCCAATTTGCTCTATTCTTACGAAAAGCTCAAGAATGTTGCCGGTAAAAACAACTCCTCTCACAGGATAACATACCTGTCCATTTTCAATCCAGAAGCCGGAAACTCCCACTGAAAAATCACCGGATATGGGATTGGCTGTATGGATACCCATAACATCAGTAATAAATAGTGCTCTTTTATGGGAACCAAGGATTTCTTTTTGGCTGGAATCACCCTTTTTGATAAAAAGATTTGAAATTCCCACTCCCGGAGGTGTCTGCATTCCACTTCTTTTACTATTACCGGTAGAAGGCAAACCTTTTTTTACAGCCCAGAATGTATCGTATAAGAATCCCCGGACTTTTTTATCCCTTACCAGAACATTCTCTTTTCTGTTAACTCCTTCATCATCAAAGGGGCTTGTCATAATTCCGTCAGGAAGCAAACCATTATCTATAATCTCTAAAAAAGGAGGGAAAATCGGTTTGCCCAATTTTCCCTTAAGGAGAGATTTTTCTTTTTCCACATTTTCCGAAAGAAATGATGATGCAAGCACTGCAAGAAACTGAGATGCTACTTCATTATTCAATACAATGGGGCATTGTAAAGAAGATATGGTTGTGGCACCAAGCATATCAACAGCTTTTTTCGCTGCATTTTCTCCAACCTTCTTATAATCAAGATTACTGAAATAGTGACTGAAATCAAAATCATACCCCATCTGGGATTCACCATTATTTTCGGAAACTAAAGTAATACCGCAAGATACAAGAGTTTTCTCATAAGATTTTTCTATATTATGAGAATTTATTAGATTAACAAAAAAGGTTTCTTCCTCATAACTCACGTTTCGGGTTTTCTTTATACGTTGATCGTATTCCCTTGCCGTTTTTTCCAGTCTTTTTGCTATATCAATCTTCTTCTCATCCGGGATTTGTTTTAATGAATTATCATAAATATCAACCTTTTCTTTGCATTGGCTTTCTATCTGCGGGAGGGCATATGACGCGTCAGGAGAAAGGGGAAGAATGCTGCTTAAAGCCTCTTCAATTAAATTATTAAGGCTGTGTGTAGAAAAATCATTTGTATATGCAAAACCAAACCTTGAGGCCTGAAAATCTCGTACGCTTAAGCCTCGACTTTCCGAAACCTCAAAAAAATCAAGGGTCTGCTCTT
>JAXHUS010000271.1:0-4277 GCA_034189305.1 Thermodesulfobacteriota bacterium
AGTTTAACATCCTTGTCATGTATGATGAGTTAAAATAATCAACTTTAATGTCTCCCTTTCTTAATCTTCCTGTATTTTCAGAATCAAAAATGCTCCCCAGGGGGAGGCTTGTATTTAAAATCTGGTTTGCTTCAGTTCCGGTTATTTTTTTAAAATACAGATTACTGCTACAATAAAGAATAGGTTTTTTCGGTTCATCAAAATAAAGCCAGGATTCTCGAACGAATGTTTTATCTTTAGGATCCTTAACTGGTTCCTGAAATTGAATATTTACTTGAAGTTTTTTCCAGGTAAGTTGATTTAAAAAATGTGTGGTTGAATCTTTAAGCTCGAGAAGTAATTTTATAATTTCGCTTGATTTTGAATCTTGATTATTTGATAAATTTTCAGCAAGCAAGCTATTTATCATTTTTATAGTTCTCTTGTCCATATATCTTTTTTTCAACATATTCTAATAGTGAATTTAAAGTTGCAAAAAGTTCAGGCACTAGATCTTCTTCATCAATTGAAAAACCAAATTCTTTTTCAAGTTTTACAAGTAGGTTCAGTTCCCATATTGAATCCAAATTTAGAGCATCCACAAGCGGACTTTCATTTGTAAAGTCTTCGGGTAACGGTTTACAGATAATTTCTTCAGTAAGTATTCTTTTTATTTTTTCATCAATATTTTTTTTTGTAACCAATGTCAGCCTCTTTAAATCTTTGTTTTTTTACAGAGTAATTATTTGCCCTGGCTAAGTGCTATAAAAAATATTTCCGTAGGATCTTACCAGTTGTGCTCCGTGGAAGCTGTTCAGTAACTTCAACAATAGTCGGAATTTTATAGGATGCTAACTTTATTCGACAAAATTTTTGAATTTCTTCTGGAATAATTTTTTCATTTACTACCAGAACAGCCTTTATTATCTCTCCTGTAGATTCACCTTTAGCTCCCACTACCACAGCCTCTTTTACTGCTGGATGAGCCATAAGAATGTCTTCAATTTCCACAGGATCAACCTTTTTGCCTGCCACATTAATAATATTTTTCTTTTTTCCTATGATAAATAAATTCCCTTCTTCATCCTTCTTTCCTATATCACCTGTAAAAAAAAGCCCTTCGTTAAATGCTTTACTGCTAAGTGATGGTTGCCTGAAATATTCATTTGCTGCAGAAAGGCTTTTTACTGCTATTTCTCCTTCATGATCATGTGGCAATTCCTTATGGTCATCATCAAAAATCAGAATTTCCACGTTAGGAAGAGGTTTACCCACTGATTGCGGCGCATGTTCAGTCAGGTTCACTGCCAGTGCCCCTGTTTCTGTAAGACCATATAACTGATTAATATTTACTTTAAATCTTTGCCAAAATTTTTCTCTTACATTCTTTGATAAAGGCGCACCAGCACTTAGAGCTGCTCGTATAGATGAAATATCTGGAGTACTATCAAGAAATGTTTCACATAAAAGATCATATTGAAAAGGAACTCCAACAAACGTGGTTATTCTACTTTCCTTTATTCTTTTTAAAACCGTGCCAGGGATAAATTTCTCACAAAGAGTTATTTCCGACCCGGAATAAATAGGAGAGACCAGGCCAACCATCAAAGCATATGCATGATTTAAGGGTGGAATACAAAGCACATTATCTTCAGGGGAATATTTTATCCTTTCAGTAAAATTTTTAACTTCCTGATAAAGATTATTATGGTTTCTGAATATAATTTTCGGGTACCCGCTCACTCCGGATGTATACTGACAGGTCGCATTTTCTTCACTGACTGATATCGAATTTTCTTCAATATCTTTACCCCAGTCATTCGAACCTTCTCCATGAACAAGTAATCTATTATAACACAGAGTTTCTTTTTTATCCTCTGAATCAACTAGGATTATATATTCCGGAATTCCTGTTTCTTCTTTTATCTTTTGAATATCTTGTAATTTGGAAGAAGTAGTGACAATTATGTTTACTTGACAATCAGTAATAATTTGTTTAAGTTCATGTACAGTGTAATTCACATCAAATAAAAAAGATATACCGCTGCATAATGCAATTGCAAAAAATGAGATGACAAATTCTGGTCTGTTAGAAAGAAGTATCCCTGTTCTGCATTTCTCAGAATAACACAAACCCGCAAGGCCTGCGGCCATTGCTTTGGCTTTATCCCGAATATCCGAATAGGTAAAAGCTTCTTTTTTAAAGCGTATACAAACCTTATCAGGATAAAGATTGGCTGAATTTAAGAGCATTGATGAAATATTCATATTGTTCCTTGGGTATTACTCATATCTGTCATCAAACAGATATGAGTTCTCGCAATTCATTAAAAATTTTTTCTCCTTCTTCACTATCTTTTTCCGCCAATTCTACTGTTGGTAATTTATTTTCTGGAAGCTTAACATGCAGATTAAATGTCTTTGCCAGTCCGTTTAATTCTTTTTTCCATTCATCTGAATACTTTAGAGGATTATTAAAAACTGAAAAAACAGAGCCGCTATAATTAGTATCCTTATCAAGAAGACCTTGCTTGATACACTGATTGTAAAGCTCTGAGCCTTTTAAAGGTGTAAATCTAAAGCAAGTAAATATTAACCTTTTATTTATTTTATAAAGCTTTCTGCAAAAATTTATAGTATCAAAAATAAGTTTACGATTCTCAGAAGGAAATCCAATAATATTATTCAATGAAGCGCCTATTTCCAGCTCTTCAAGATATTTCACAACTCTTTCCACATGTTCATTCGAAAATTTTCGATTCAATACTTTTTTTCTGAATTCTTCATTTCCATGTTCAACACCGATCGAAATCCAGCGCAGCCCCACAGATTTTAATTTTTCCAGTTTTTCTTTTGTGACTGTTTCGGGACGTGTTTGACCCCAGAATGGCAAGCCAATTCCCTTATAATATTTGATAAAGTAATCGACATCTCTTTCTGGCATAGCCAGAAATGATTCCGTGGAGAAGTAGATAAATTCAGGTTTATGAATCCTGACAAGATTTTTTATATCATATATCACTTTTTCAATTGGATAAACTCGATAATAGTGTCCGTCTTCTTGCTGGTATACTTGTTTTAATGAAGATGCACAACAATATGTGCATTGATAAGGACATCCCCGAGCAGTGGCAATATTTATCATTTTATAAATTTTACCTTTCATTGGCTTGAAGAAAAGACCCTGGTCCATTCCCTGGTAATAAGGTGTTGGTAGTTTAGCAATATCAATCGGCGGCCGAATTGAATTTTTAATAATCTTATCTTTATTCCGAAACCATATACCTTTAATATCGGTTCTCTTTGTATTGGAGATAATCGAATCAGATAATTCAAGTAAAGATTCCTCCCCCTCTCCTACACAAACAGCATCCAATAAAGTATCATTTAACAATTCACCTGGTCTCAATGTAGGGAAAACACCTCCAGCTATCATAAAAATTTCTGGAAACTGGTTTTTTATAAATTCAATAATCGATTTTCCGATTATGTAATAAGATGCATCAACCAAAGAGATTCCGATTAAATCCGGATTATACTCTTTTATACATTGGGAAAGATCATCATAGATATCTGTTTGCCTGTCCTTAATTCTCATTAATTCTTTATCAGAAGATGGTGGAGACATTCCAGTTTTGATACGATATCGAGCTTCTTCCTGATCATTACAACATTCAGGATAATAAGCTGTATCAAAGACCTTTATATCATAACCATTTTTTTGAAGGACTCCACAGAGGGAACCAATTCCAAGAGGTGTTAAAGTTATTCTGTACGGTGTAGGATAAATAAATAATACTTTTTTTTTCATCATCTTTACTTATTTGGATAGTTTCCAAAAGGATTCAAGATTCAAACAAACTAACAGATTTACAATAACATTTAAAAAAAAAATGATTATAACTAATTTTCTGAACAATAACACCTTAATATGATATAGTTTATAAAAAAAAGGAGGAAGTGTTCCATGTCTAAAAAGAAAAAAAGCACATTCGCAGAATTAAAACAATGAGCTCCTAATTGGTTATATTACGGCAATTTAATACTAACATTCCAAAAAGGAGCTTAACTAAAAAATGTACTATCTAAAAGATACCAAAAAAATCGAAGGAATCAAGACAATTTTAACTAAAGAAGGATCATCTATTAATGATACGCTGATAAATTGGTTACGAACTCCAATTTCCAGATTTTGGAGTCTTTCACCGGTCTCAAAGGGCTCTTCAGACGCAGCAACTAGCAGCTGTTGGCTGCAATCTTTGTCTTTACCGGATTTAATTCAACATAACTACCACAGG
>JAXHUS010000272.1:0-3837 GCA_034189305.1 Thermodesulfobacteriota bacterium
CTTGATACAAGGGTAGGATTAGTAGTCACTCCATCAATTAAACCAAGACGATTAGCCTCTTTAATTTCTTCGAGATTTGCCGTATCAATAAAAAATTTCATTATTCCCCCTTATTCATACCATTTCTTTTAATTTATTTAATAATTCATGATGGGAGATAAAAGCTAAAGCAGGATAATTTTCAAAGGGAAACCATTCTGCCTTCTCCGCATCATCCCCTGCCTTTAATTCTCCCACTGAATTTTCTATTTTAAACCCACAGAGTAATATCATCTTTCTATAAAAAGTACTTAGCTGGGAAGAGATTCCAACAAACTCCCCGATCTTGCCTTTAAGTCCGGTTTCCTCAAATAATTCCCTTAATGCTGCATCTTCCGGCTTCTCATCCGCCTCTATAAATCCTCCAGGAAGACACCATTTCCCTCGAGCAGGTTCTTCAGACCGTTTTACCAGCAGTATTTTCCTGCCTGTTTCATCTGTAACCAATGCTACTACGGCAGGAAGAGGGTTTTCATATAATATTTCCTTACAAACCGTACAATATAATCTCTTCTTACCGGAGTTGTTTATATCTGTTAGCTTTTTTCCACAGTAAAGACAATATCTTATTTCCCTTTTCATAATTTATAATAATGTCTGTTTTATGTTGTCAGGGATTGTTGTATTTATTTATCTATTCCAGGGATTTTCCCTGATTATAGTCTGTGTCCTTGAAGCACCTACAGATATCATAATAATTTTGCTTTCGGTAAGTTCCTCTAAACGGTAAATATATTTTTTTGCATTTTCCGGCAGGTCCTGAAATTTTTTTATTCCAGCAATATCCTCGTTCCAGCCATCCATTTCTTCATAAACCGGTCTGTATTCATACCAATTTTTAGGACCTGCCGGTATTTGATCAGTAAATTCTTTGCCATTCTTATAGGCAATGTTAATGTTAATCTTTTCAATGCCCGAAAGTACGTCAAGTTTTGTTAATACAAGGCTTTCCATACCATTTAACATACACGCATATTTTGTCTGGACTGCATCAAACCAGCCGCATCTTCTTGGTCTTCCCGTGGTAGCCCCGTATTCTCCCCCGCTTTCCCTTATTCTATCCCCCAAATCATCCTTTATTTCTGTAGGCATGGGGCCGCCGCCAACACGAGTAGTATAAGCCTTGGCAATTCCTATAACACCTTCTATTCGATTCGGTCCTATTCCGGAACCGGTGCAGGCTGCTCCAGCTAAAGTATTGGAAGAGGTGACATAAGGATAAGTGCCGTAGTCTATATCAAGATAAGTTCCCTGTGCCCCCTCAAAGAGAATTGTATTGCCTTTCCTTACCGCTGTATTTATTATTGTCGATACATCACCTGCATAATTTTTTATCTTTTGTGCATATCCAAGGTAAGAAGAGAATATCTCCTCTTTATCAAGAGCTTCCGCCCCGAGTTTCTTTTCCAAATAAAAGTTTTTTTCATCAATAATACCGGATAATTTCTCGTTAAATTTATTAGCATCAAGTAAGTCTACAAGTCTTATCCCGCGTCTGGCTATCTTATCCTCATAGGTAGGGCCTATTCCCCTCCCGGTGGTTCCAATTTTTGAATCCCCCATTCTGCTTTCTCTAAGTTTATCAATGATTTTGTGATACGGCATAACAATATTAACAAAATGACTAATTACAAGATTGTCTTCCGTAACCTGATAACCCTGTGACTTTAATTCCTCAATCTCCTTAATTAAGGTGAAAGGATCTATAACAACACCATTTCCGATAATACATTTTTTACCCCGGTGCAAAATTCCTGAAGGTATTTGATGAAGGATGGTTGTTTTATTGTTTATAACAACTGTATGACCCGCGTTGCTGCCACCCTGAAAACGGACAATAAAGTCCGCCTCTTCGGCAAGAAGATCGACGATCTTTCCTTTACCCTCATCACCCCATTGACATCCAATAATTATAAAATTATTCATTTTTATTTATATTAAGTTATAATTCAACCTGATTTATGGAAATAAAATGACGGGTTTTCTTTAAGCTGTTTTTCACTTTTTTTGATACCGGTTCATCAGTGTTTATTAAAATTAGAGAGGTGCCTTCCTTTTTTTCACGGCTGAATTGCATTTTAGAAATATTGATTCCGTTTTCTCCGAGAATAGTACCAATGTGTCCGATTACTCCGGGGCGGTCAAAAGTATAAATGAGAAGTATATGTCCTTCCGGCACTGCTTCTAATCGAAAATTATTTATTTTTACAATCCTTGAATCCTTTTTACCAAAAATAGTCCCGGCAATAAGACTTTCGGTTTTTTTTGATTTAACCATCAGGGTTATAAGACTGGCATAATCCTCAGAATGGCTTGTTTTGGTTTCATACACTTTTATTCCCCTCTCTTTTGCAATTATGGGGGCATTAACAAAATTTATTGTTTCTTCGTAAATTAAATTTAAAAGACCTTTTAATAAATTAATACTCAAGGGTTCAAGCTCAAGTTCCGTAATCTCTCCACTATATTCTATGTGAATTTCCTCTATTGAAGCATTAGTGAGTTGACCCTGAAATTTTCCTATCCTTTCGGATAGAGATAAGTATGGGCTCAAAACCTTATAAATTTCTCCTGTTACTGAAGGGACGTTTAATGCATTGCTAATGGTTTCATTTTTTGCGAAATCCACTATCTGTTTTGCAATGGCAACGGCCACATTTATCTGGGCCTCTTTTGTAGATGCTCCTAAATGAGGAGTACAGATTACCTGTTCCAATCCTAAAAGGGGGTTTTCTCCTGGAGGTTCATGTTCGAAAACATCAATGGCCGCAGAAGCTACTTTTTCATCTAAAATAGCATCATAAAGGTCTTTTTCATTTATAATTCCACCCCTTGCGCAATTTATAATATTCACTCCTTTTTTCATTTTTTTAAAGGCTTTCTTATCAAGCATATATCTTGTTTCCTTTGTTAAAGGAACGTGAACAGTTATATAGTCAGATTCTGCATAAAGGGTATCGATATCCACCAGCTCAATCCCCATTTTACTTGCTGTATCAGTAGTTGTGAAGGGATCAAATGCTATTACCTTCATTTTAAGCCCCAGTGCCCTATCGGCGACAACACTTCCCACCCTCCCCAGTCCGATTATTCCTAAAATCTTATTATAAATCTCTGTTCCGATAAACTTCTTCTTTTCCCATTTATTTAATTTTATAGACCGGTCTGCCTGGGGAATATTTCTGGATAGGGACAGCATCAGGGAAATTGTATGCTCAGCAGTGGTTATAGTATTTCCTCCGGGGGTATTCATTACTATGATTCCTCTTTTTGTTGCTTCCTCAACGTCTATGTTGTCAACCCCTGTACCTGCCCTTCCAATTATCTTTAAATGTTCTGCTGCCCGAATCACATCCTTGGTAATCTGTGTGGAACTGCGTACCACTATACCTTCATAATTTTTTATAATCCTCATTAGTTCTTCATTGGAAAGCTTATTTTTTACATCTACTGTAATTCCCCCGGCATTTTTAAAAAATTCTATTCCGTCATTTGATAGACTGTCACACACTAAAATTTTCAAAGCTAAATTCCTATGCTAAATATATTTTAAATTTTTATAAAGTTAAAGAAGTACAGAACAGCCATCCAAATATCAAGTTAAGTGCCTTAAGTGAACTAAAGTTTAAAGTGCCTAAAGTTATTATTTAAAATGAAAATTCCTATACTCAAGATAACGTCTATGGTCTATCGGTTACGTTGTTCTTCAACAACAGCAGGCTTAAGCCTGCTGTTTACTAAACCTGAGTACCGAAACGAATTGCGCAACCCTAACCCTTTGACGAATATTTATATGCC
>JAXHUS010000273.1:0-5238 GCA_034189305.1 Thermodesulfobacteriota bacterium
CTGTCTAGCTCTAAAATAGTCTGATTTAATCTTGCCATTATTGGTTCAATTTTTTTTTGACTGATTTCCATCCCTGCCTTCTCTCCCTGGGAAAATCCATTTGAATAAGCGTCCTTTTCTATAGCTTCCGCCCTTTTTGTTGCTTCATTAAGAATAATTTTTGCCTCTTCTTCTGCTAACAAAATTTTATTAGCCTTTGCTAATTTTTTATAATCCCCATCTTTTGGTAGAGTAAAAGGCGAAAATGGTCTATCGTCTTTTAAATATTTTTCTCTTGTTTTTACAATGATATCCCAGATTTGAAATTCACTGCTTGAAAGCTTCTTGCTGTCTTTATAAGAAGAAAAACTATTCAATGATTTCATCCTTTCCCTGGCTAAGAAAAACTTCACCTTTTTCTTCAAGCTGTTTAGCAATTTTAATTACTGTTTGCTGGGCCTTTTCCACATCTTTAACTCTGACGGGACCTAAACTCTCCATGTCTTCCATTAACATTTCAGTGGCACGACTTGACATATTCTTAAAAATTTTTTCCTTTAATTCCGCACTTGCATTCTTTAAAGAAAGGGCAAGATTTTCTTTTGATATTTCCTTAAGTATAGATTGGATTCCTTTATCATCAATATTAATTAAATCTTCAAAAAGAAACATAAGCTGTTTTATTTCATCTGCAACTGAAGGATTAAGTTCCTCAATTTTTTTTATAATGTTTGATTCTGTGGCTCTATCTACATTATTTAAAATTTCAGCTATTGGTTGAGTACCACCAACAGGCCTTTTTGATTCATCGAAAGATCTGTCTTCCGACTTAATCTCCCTGACTAAAACTTCTTCAATTTCATAAACTAATTCAGGAGTAACCTTATCCAGAGTTGCCATTCTTAAGATTACATCAGGCTGAGTTTCTTCAGGGAGTTCGTTTAGCATTTTTGCCGCTTTTTCCGGCTTAAGATATGATAAAATAACAGCTATTGTTTGTGGATGTTCCGTTCGAATATAATGTGCCAGTGCCCTTGAGTCAAGTTTGTCAATGGCCGCAAAAGGAGTACTATCTCCAAAGATTTCCAATTGTTCAAGGATTGCTTCGGCCTTGTTCTGCCCAAAGACCTTCAAGAGAAATTCTTTAATATATTCCTGCCCTCCTACAGATATTCCCGTTCCGGAAGTAAAATTCTGGATAAATTCATCCATTACATCTTCATATTCTTTAGAGGAAAAATGCCATTTTTGTGATAAGAGCCTGCTTATTTTTCTAATATTCTTATCATCTAATTCTCTTACTATTTCATTCGCATTTTCCATCCCTATTTTGTGAATAATAATAGCGGCCTTTTGTGCCCCTGACAAATCAGACATATTACTTTATTAGAATATATAAATTAATCCTGTGAAAGCCAATTTTTAAGTAAATCTGCCGTGCTACGCGGATCATTTTTTGCTATAGCTAAAACCTTTTCGGTTTTAGCTTTAGATTGGATAAGATCCTTTGTAGAAGCAATGTCCTCTTCCGCTTCCCCCTGTTGTTTTTCCATTTCCTCTTCCAGTTCCTGTAAAGTTTTTGGAAGAGCCGCAGGCTTTTTAGAAGCAATGGACATCATATTATTATAATCCATAACCCATTGGAAAAATGGTCTTACCAGTAAAAAATAGAGAATTAAAAAGGAAAACAATAAATATAAGTAACTGAAATCGATTTTTTTTACCCACCATACCCATTTGGATGTTGACGAATCAATATGGAAATCCGGTGCTTTTTCTATTACCTCAAAGGGAATATTTGTAACCACAATCTGGTCTCCCCTTTTTTCATTATAACCAACCGCATTTTTAATAATACTTTGATATTTTGCTATTTCTTCCTGGGTTCTGGGGATATACTTTTTTGTCATTCCATCTTTTACATCTGAAATATTCTGATAGGTACCGTCAAGCATTACGGCAACACTTAACCTTGTTATCCTGCCCATTGGTTCCACTATATTTCTTACAATTTTACTGACCTCATAATTTTTTGTCTCGTTACTCTTCGTATGATTTATTGCCATCTCTTTATTTTTCGTTTTTTCTACGTTTTGATCGGGGGAGAGATTGGACATAACCCCGGGAACTCCGGTTGGTATTCCTTTCATGTTTGTTGAGCTTTCTTCCTGCTTTTGTGCGCTTCTTATTGCAGCTGTGTCAGGATCATAAATTTCCTCGGTCTTTTGTACCTGATTGAAATCAAGTTCAACAGATACACGAGTAATTACATTTTCTTTTCCTATTACTTTCTCAAGCATGGACTGAATCTTATCCTCAAGCTTCTTTTCAATTTTCGTCTGATATGTTATATGTAAATCACTGGAAGAAAGAATATCATCTTTTATTTTTTGAGAAATTAAATTTCCTTTCATATCCAGGATATTGACATTATTCGGGACAAGACCTGCAACGCTGCTTGATAAAAGGTGAATAATACCTTCTATCTGCCTTTTTGTCAGCCTTTTTCCTGTCTTGAACTTAATCACAACAGAAGCGGTAGGAAGTTTTTGGTCTTCTATAAAAGTTGATTCAGGGGGAATTACTAGATGAACTCGAGACTGCTCTACAATATCAAGTTGATTTATTGTTCTTGTAAGCTCTCCCTGTAAAGCCCTCTGATAATTTACGTTTTGAATAAAATCCGTGACTCCAAATTTTTCCTTATCGAATATTTCAAACCCGATCCCCCCTCCCTGGGGCAAACCTTCCGCTGCAAGAGTTAATCTTGTATCATATAAATTTTCTTTTGAGACCAAAACTGTAGTTCCATCATTTTCCAGTTTATATGGGATTTTATATTCCTTTAACTTACTTGTTATTAGTCCTGCGTCCTCTGGATTTAAGTTATAATAAAGGGGCATAAAATCAGCCTTTTTGGAAAAAATTATGATGAAAACAAAGACGGAAAAGGTCCCCAGGGCAAAAAGTATAATAGCTATCCTTTTACCCCAGGAAATACTAATAAAAAGGGTGTTTAATTGTTCAAAAATCTGTTCAAAATTGATTTTCATAGTTCAAGGGCTTTTAATGCCATGTTCTTCGTGGCATTTATTACTGTAACGTTTGCTTCATATGAACGGCAGGCTAAAATTAAATTTACCATCTCTTCCATTAGATTAATGTTAGGCATTGTTACATAACCACCTTTATCTGCATCCGGATGTGAAGGATCATACTTTTGTTTGAAAGGTCTTGGATCCTTTATAATCTCTACTACCTGTACCCCTTCCAAGTTTTCATGTAAAAAATTTTCAAATTGTTTCTGGGTTGGCACGGCAGCAAAAATAACATCCTGTCTTTGATATGGTCCGCCATTTGTTGACCGTGTAGAATCGATATTGGCTAAGTTACTGGAAACTAAATTTATTCGTAATCTTTGGGCACTTAGTGCTGTAGCACTTATTTCAAATACATTAAAAATATCCATTTTCTATCTCCTGGTTAATTAGCAAAAAATTCAGTTTAATCTATTTGTATACCTTCACTTTTATATTCTCGTAACTTATTTCTAAGGGTTCTGATACTAATACCCATAACTTTAGCAGCTTTTGTTCTATTTCCATTTTGCTCTTTTAAGGTTTTTAGGATTAAATTTTTTTCCATTTCCAGGAGTGTCTGTCCTGCTGGAAAATTTTGCACGCTTTTTATGTCATAAATAGAGTCTATATCCAAATGGGTTGGTAAAATGGTATCACCTTCACAGAAAAGAACAGCCCTTTCAATAGTATTTTCAAGCTCCCTTATATTCCCCCTCCATGAATGGGATGTAAGGATAGAAATCGCTTCCCTGGAAATTCCACTTATAGACTTATTATTTCTAAGGGATAGTTTCTTTAAAAAATACTCGGCAAGAAGGGGAATATCCTCTTTCCTTTCCCTTAATGGGATAAATTTAATTGGGATGACATTTAACCTGTAATAAAGGTCTTCCCGAAATTTTTTTTCAATAACTACTTTCGCAAGGTCTCTATTCGTTGTTGCAATTGCCCTTATATCAATAGGGACGGGCATTTTCCCGCCGATTCTATCTACTTCTTCTTCCTGGATTATTCTTAACAGCTTTGCCTGCAAGGGAAAAGGAAGTTCGCTAATTTCATCAAGTAAGATGGTTCCATTATGAGCCAGTTCAAATTTTCCTTTATGTTGTGAAACAGCACCTGTAAAAGCACCCTTTTCATAACCAAAGAGCTCACTTTCAATAAGCCCTTCGGGTATGGCAGCACAATTTACCGCAATAAAGGAATGGTTTCTACGATTACTGTTCTCATGGATATATCTTGCAAGCAGCTCTTTTCCCGTACCACTTTCTCCCTGGATAAGAACTGTTGACTTAGAATTTGCAATATCCTTTGCCCTTTTTAAAATTTCTTTAATTGTTTTATTTTGAGAAACAATTTCCCATTTACTACTTTTAGAAGAAGTAAGTGAGGTTTTTAGTTTTGCCTGCATTGATGGATATACTGCCCTTTTAATAATCTTTTCCAGAACCTGTATGGAAAAGGGCTTTAATAAAAAGTCAAAAGCTCCTTCCTTCATTGCTTCCACTGCACTTTCAATAGTACCATATGCAGTTATCATCACTACTTTTGTTTGAGGTGTATTTTTTTTAATCTCCTTCAAAATTTCAAGTCCATTAATATCAGGCATTTTTACATCGGTGATTACCATATTATAGGTCTGTTTTCGCAGCTTTTTTAAAGCATCAAATCCGCAGGAAGCTGTTGTTACCTTATACCCGTTGCGAGCCAATGCATGAGAAAGTGCAAGTCTCATTTCAGATTCATCATCTACTACTAAAATTGGATTTAACTGTGACATACCTCCTCACTCTATTTTTCCGACAATTCTATGTTAACAGAGGTAAAAAAATACTGAATTTTGTATTTTTACAGGTTTTACTTTCTACCTCAATTCTTCCTTTATGAGCTTCAATAATTCGATGAGTAATAGTTAAACCCAGACCTGTCCCCTTTTTTTTTGTAGTATAAAATGGCAAAAATATTTTTTTCAGATCCTTGGGGGAAATACCATTACCCGTATCTATAAAAGTAACACATATAAATTCTTTCGGGAGGGGAATTGTCATGCTGCCTGATTCATTATGATTATTATAGTTCAAAACTTGATTAGAGACCGTAATTTTAGTGGATATTATAAGACGTCCTCCCTCCCTCATTGATTGAACTGCATTTAATATTAAATTGGAAAAGGCTTGTT
>JAXHUS010000274.1:0-7728 GCA_034189305.1 Thermodesulfobacteriota bacterium
CATAGGGGTTTGTGCTTGTGCCGGGAACTCTTTTAACAGGAATGGGGGCTGCCATTTTTGGCGCCTATTGGGGGTTCCTCTATGTGTGGGCAGAAGCCATGCTTGGTTCCACTGCGGCATTTTTTATCGGACGCAATCTGGGAAGCGACTTTGCAGCTTACCTGATTGGAAATAGAATGAAAAAATATGACGACGGCATTAAACACAACGGATTTGCTGTAGTCCTATATCTAAGCCTTATTTATTTTCCGTTCACACCGATGAACTTCGGCATGGGACTCACCAGGATACGATTCCGGGATTATTTTTTCGGCATAGGTCTGGGCATCATTGTCGGAACCTTCATTTTTACATTCTTAATTGGTACCCTAAAGGAAATATGGATAAGGGGAGATTGGAGTCAGCTTGTCTCATTAAAAGTCTTTTTTTCAATTTCCATTTTTGTTTTTTCTTTTTTTATTCCCAAAATCATAAAGGGGACAAAAGGTGAAGCTTAAGGAAAGTTTTATTTAAAAATTTATCGAAGACACAAAAGGAGGAAAAGATGAACAAGATATGCATACAGATTTTAACGGGCTTTTTCATCATCTTATTAGCTGCTGCGGATGCATCAGCCCACTGCGAGATCCCCTGCGGTATCTACGATGATGACATGAGAATCAACATGATAACCGAACATATAACCACAATTGAAAAATCAATAAAGCAAATCAAAAAGCTTAGCAATAATAAATCGATAGATCATAATCAGCTTACCCGCTGGATTATGAACAAGGAACGCCACGCCGATGAACTTCAGGAGATCGTGACTCAGTATTTTATGACCCAGAGAATCAAGCCGGACACAAAAAATTACTCGCGGAAATTGACCGTACTCCACAAAATGCTGATTTCTGCCATGAAGTGCAAACAAACTACTGATCTTTCCCATGTCGGTATGCTAAGAGCCCTTTTAAAAGAATTTCAAGGTCTTTATTTTGAAGAGAGGCATCAGTGTGCTGCAAACCCATAAGCATGTATGATTTTTAAGGATGGACATGAATGGAAAAATATTGTGAATTCCAGCCCGGGAAAAAGGATGGGAGTCAATAAGCGGGATGCATATTTATCGGCAAGCCGGAAAATTATGTTATAAATCTTTTGGCAAGAGAACCCGGTTTACGGAAAAAAGGAGGAGGTTAAACTGGATCAATATCTTAAGGTGCTTGAAAAGACTGATTCTAAAAAGTTATCCTATAATGAGCAGTTTGCTTTTTATATAAACGCTTATAATGCCTGGACTATTAAGTTAATCCTTAGCGCTTATCCGAAAATTAAATCCATAAAGGATCTGGGGAGTTTCTTTCAGAGCCCATGGAAAAAGAAGCTTTGCCGAATTGACGGCAAAATTCTTACCCTGGATGACGTTGAGCATAAATCTTGCAGAGGATAAGGAATTGGTTTTGCAGCAGATATTTAACGTACTGAAATATGGAGGAGAATTCTATTTTTCGGATGTATACGCTGACAGGCGGGCGCCTGCTTCCATTGCACAGAATGAAGTATTGTATGGAGAATGTTTGGGCGGAGCCCTTTATTATAAGGACTTTGAACGTATTGCCCGCAGGGTGGGATTTGCCGATCCCCGTGTGATAACTAATCGGAAGATAACCATAAGCAATCCTGAAATTGAACGCCTTGTGGAGAATATCAATTTTTATTCCATTACCTATCGTCTGTGGAAGCTGGAAGGTCTTGAAGATGCGTGTGAAGACTATGGGCACATTGCAATTTACCAGGGAGGCATACCCTTTTCTTCCTTTTCGTACAAACTGGATAGAGGACATATTTTTTATGAAAACAAGCCTGAGAGGGTATGCAAAAATACGGTAAGGATGATTCAAAATACGCGATTCAGGAAATATTTCAAAATAATCGGAGACTTTTCCGAACACTTTGGCGTTTTTGAGGTTTGCAGCAATTGGTCCCGTGAGAATGAAGAGGACACTCCGACCAAGGGATGTTGCTAATGATTTATTGAAGGTTTAAAGATGAAGAAAAAGGCGTTTATCCTCTTTTTGAAATATCCGGAAAAGGGGATGGTAAAAACCAGAATAGCAAAGGTTCTGGGCAATGATTTTACTCTTTTGCTATATAAACAATTTGTTGCTGATATTCTTGAAACAAGTAACAAAATTGATGCAGACACTTTTATTATATACTCCACAAATGATACCGCAAAGGGTGAAGATTATTTTTTGGGGAAAGGATATTCCTGTCTCCCACAGAAGGGCGTTAATCTTGGTATGCGTATGTACAACGCCTTTCATGAAATTTTCTCTCAGGGATACATGAAATTAGTTCTTATCGGCAGTGACACCCCTGATCTGCCGCCGAATTATATTGATGAAGCCTTTTTGAAGTTAGATGAATATGATATTGTCCTGGGACCTAGTGGTGACGGTGGATATTATTTGATGGCCTTGCAATATGACACCCTCAGTTATGCAATTTTTGATGATATACAGTGGAGTACTTCCCAGGTGCTTCGTAAGACCCTTAAAAATATGCAGCGCAACGGTATGACCTGTTATCTTCTTCCGGAATTGGATGATATTGATGACATTGATGGCTTAAGTCACTTTTATACACGTCATAAAAAGAGGGGAGAGACCTCCCATACCATGAAATTTCTTTTCAGTAACAAAGAAATGCTTAAAAGGAAAATATGTGTGTAATTAAGTCTGTAACTAAATAGGTAGAATAGATTCTATAGGAAAAGCAGAGAAAAATGCCGGAGTTATTAAGTAATAGGAATTGAATACAAAAACAACCCTGATCTCCTCAAGGGATGTTTATAAAAGTTTATTATTAATGCAAAAAGGAGACAAATATGGGTAAAAGATATTTAAAAATTCTATCAATGCTTAGCTGGCATTTAAGAACCTCCAGGCCATTTCTATAAAAATCGATAGCTAACCGAGTAGCTAAATTCTAATTCTTACTATCAAATATAAAGTGGAGAGTGTTAAATACATTACAAACATTATCACTCCATATTTTGAGGAAAAGCTTAACTGAGCCCTGTGAACTGTTACAATAATCCCAGATTTTGCAATAGCAACATTACCACAATTTTAAAAGTGTTTGATGAAACTACATGTCAGGCTGTTGCGCAAACCCTTTGAGCGTTCATTAAAACGTTTTGGACAAAGGGAAATGGGATTTGGGCAACAGCCTTTTTTATGATCCATTACAATGCTTAATGCAAAATCTGGGATAATAAGGGTAAGAGTTTTATTGGACTTTATTGAGAAGTTACATATATCCTGAGACAAAATATTTATTTTTTAACCATTAAATGGGTAACCGCCCTCTCAAGACCGTCCAGCGTTAATTCAAACATGGAAAAAACTTCGGCAATAACCCTAATAGTATGTATATATTGCCATTCACTTATTAAAACCGGGTTTAACCATACTGAATGCTTAAATGTTTCCCTGAGAAATTTCAGGCGTTCTATTCCCGGTTTTATCTGCTTTTCATCAAAATAGATAATTCCATCTTTTGCAAGGAGTTCGGTCGGGGCCATACTTGCATCCCCTATAATTATCAGGCGAGTTTCAGGATCTTTTTTAACAAAATCGTCAACATCAAACGGTTTAAATCTTCTCTGGGGGTCAAGCCAGACCCTATCATATATACAGTTATGAAAAAAATAAGTGGTAAGTTCCTTAAACTGTGCATGGGCATAGTTGAAAACTGTCTGACAGACTTCAATATAAGGGTCCATGGACCAGCCGCCGTTATCTATCATTAAGATTACCTTAAGGCGATCTTTAACGCTTCTTTCAAATACCAGTTCAATCTCTCCGGCATTTTGCACAGTTTCGTAGATTGTTTTTTCAATATTAATTCTTTCTTTTGGTCCTGCGGGGACCATATTCCTGAGACGCCGCAGGGCTTCTCCAATCTGGGATGAATCAAGGGGTCCCTGCTGGGAATAGTCCTTATATCTGCGTTCAAGAGCCAATTTTATGGCAGACTTATTGCGTGATCTTCCTCCGACTCGCATTCCCCCGGGATGGAAGCCACTATGTCCCACCGGTGAAGTTCCACCGGTTCCGATCCATCTGTTTCCTCCATCATGTCTTTCTGTCTGTTCTTTAAGTCTTTCCAAAAAATATTTTACAAGTTCTTCAGGGGTATATTTTTTTAAATCTTCGGGTTTTATCCCCAGAACTTCACTCAATTGAACCGGATCCTTAAGCCAATCCATAAGCATAGCTTTAAGTGTTTTATCAATACCAAGCTCGAAGGGGTCTTCAAACTCCACACCTTTAAAACTATATGCAAATATTTTGTCGTAAAGATCGAAATATTTTTCTGATTTAATCATAATAGAACGGGCTATAAAATAAAAATCTTCAAGGGAATTGATAAGCCCCATTGAAAGCGCTTTATGAAGGCGAAGAAATGCCGTGGGGGAAATAGATATCCCATATTCTCTGAGGAGATAGTAGAAATCTAAAAACATTTTAACAATTTAATATATAGAATGGTTTAAAATAACCTCCATGACCTATGGTCATAATCAGGCATAAACATCAGGCACTTTATCTGTTTAACGATAAAGATAAATCCTTTTTTGGGCAAGCTCATAGTCCGGACTTTTTTTAAGTAAAACCCCCAAAAATGGTATTTCTTTCTTTCTTTTTAAGTCCCTGGGGTCAAAATCAGGATCTATCTGTAGAGATCTGATCCAGTTTATCAGCTCCCTGGTAGCCGGTTTTTTTTCTATTCCCGGAAGCTGTCGAAGATTATAAAAAGCCTCAAGGGAAGCATCTGCAAGACGAGAATTTATATCAGGAAAGTGGGCCTTAATAATTTTTTTCATCATATCGTGATCCGGAAAAGCAATATGATGAAAATTACATCGGCCTAAAAACGGATCGGACAGGTCTTTTTTGGCATTGGAAGTAATTATAACAATGGGACGATGTTTGGATTTTATTGTTTTGTCAATCTCAATAATATCAAATTCCATTTGATCCAGAACATCTAAAAGGTCATCCTGAAAATCACTATCCGCTTTATCTATTTCATCAATAAGCAACACTACCCTTTCAAAAGACTTAAAGGACTGACCAATCTTTCCCATCTTAATATATTCTTCAATATCACTTACATCTCTTTTTGAATCGCCAAATCTGCTGTCATTAAGACGGGTTAAAGTATCATATTGATAAAGGGCGTCAACAGCCTTCATGCTTGATTTTACATTAAGGACGATAAGGGGCATTTTAAGATTCTCAGCAATAGCATGGGCAAGCAACGTTTTTCCCGTTCCCGGCTCACCTTTAAGGAGAAGGGGCATCTCAAGGGAAATGCTGACATTAACTATTTTGGCAAGTTCAGGGTCCAATACGTAAGTCGATGTTCCGGTAAAATTGGTTTTATCATTTTTTATCATGTAAACTCTCCTAAATTCTTTCTTTGCAACTTTTTCCCATAAACTATAGCATAAACAAACCGATTAGTAAATTCCCAAAAAATAACCTCCTGAAAAAATAAAATTTTTCTTGAAATATTGAGTAACTTCCTATATTAAACTTAATTAGCGAAACATATACTCATATATAATGAAGGTGGAAAATGGCGGTAACGAGGTTTGGTGTACAGAAAGGAAAATTTAAAATAGGAAGAATTGATAAAAATAAAAAAGTGTTAAAAAATTCAGAAGAAATCTTAAATGAATTAAAAGAAGAAAAAAAATTAAAGGATACAGACTATTATAGAGAAAGGTCTCTTGCCATACATGGCTGGATTTGCGCCCGTTGTGCCAGAGAATATGATCCGAACACCCTTCACCTTCTCACCGTGCATCACAAAGATGGGAATCATGATAATAACCCCCCTGACGGAAGCAACTGGGAAAATCTTTGTGTCTATTGTCATGAGGACATTCACAGCCGTAATATCTTAGGAGATTATTTATCAAATGGTGATAAGGAAAATACACCGGTATTTATAGATAAAAAAAGTGATAAAGAGGATTCTAAACCCGCCCTTACTTCAATGGAAAAAGCCCTGTTAAAGGCTTTAGAAAATAAAAAATCGATAAAAAAGGATTAAATTTTTTAATAAAAAACGGAGGTGTAAAAAATGAAAATACATTTTAAAATTTTTTTAGTTTTGGCTTTTTCAGTTTATATTTCTTTTCTGATAAATGATGTAAGGGCGGAAGATACTGAATATGACCTTAAAAGCTATTATCCTATAAAACAGGGAAATGTAATGATATATAAAGAAAAGGTGGAAGGTGCTGCTAAAGCACAAAAGTGTTTCAGCGCAACTTTTGGAATTGAACTTTTAGGTTTCACTCCTGTGAACAGAGTCTGGGAATGGGAGAGTTCTGATACGGAAGGCTTTGGATATGAGCTTCTTGCATGGCACCTCACGGAAGGGTTGAAATTATATAAAGAATATGAAGGGGATGAATATTTAGAATATGATGAGCCCATGATTCTATTTCCCCCCAAAATGAAAATTGAAGATTCTATTGGACCCGCCTCTTATAATTATAAATGGTATGATTCTGACGGGGAGGAGCTTTTTTCCGGAACAGAATCCGTAACTTTAACATTGCTAGGGTTGGAGGATATAACGGTAGATGCCGGAGTTTTCACTGACTGCCTAAAATTTCAAGAGGAAGGCTCATGGGAGGAAAGCACTGGAGATTGGGGAAACTATAAAGATACCTTCTGGCTTGCAAAAAATGTGGGGATGGTTAAATGTATTGAGGAAGAAACTGAATTTGAAAGCGGAGAAGAAGAAACCGAGACTGTAATCTTTGAATTAAAAAAGAGTTTTTTGATACCAATTACGTTAGGGAAGGATTAAAGCTTAAAAACAAAAAATATCATGACTCCGGGTGTAAGAGTTCATGCGGTTGTCAGTCACCGTCAATTAATCTTCCCAGCCCGCCCAGAATAGAACCTTCTCCTTTCTGACTGCCACCTGATGAAGGGGCATTTTGCAGAATGCGGTCCGCCATACGGGAGAAGGGAAGGCTCTGAAGAAGCACGGTTCCCGTTCCCCTTAAAGTTGCAAGAAATAAGCCTTCCCCACCGAAGAACATTGATTTAAGTCCGCCTGCAAGCTGAATATCGTAATTAATACCCGATGTAAACGCCACAATGCAGCCCGTATCAACGCGAATAACATCATTTTCCAGCTTCTTCCGGATTACTGTGCCTCCGGCATGGACAAAGGCCATACCGTCACCACGAAGTCGCTGCAGGATAAAGCCTTCACCGCCAAAAAAACCGGCGCCCAGACGTTTTGTGAAGGCAATACCCAGCTCGGTACCGAGGGCGGCACATAAGAAAGCGTCCTTCTGGCAGATGAGTTCACTTCTGATCTTGGACATGTCAATTGGAATTATCTTTCCCGGGTAGGGAGCGGCAAATGCAACACATTTCTTTCCCCCTCCGGAATTTGTAAAATGGGTCATAAAAATGGATTCTCCGGTGAGTACCCTTTTACCAACACTCAGAAGCTTGCCAAAAACTCCCTCGTCCGGTTTTGACCCGTCCCCCATCTTTGCCTCAAACATTATGCCGTCATCCATGTAGTTCATAGCACCAGCCTCGGCAATTACAGTTTCACCGGGATCCAGTTCTATCTCAACAATCTGCATGTCATCGCCCATAATCTGGTAATCAATTTCGTGGCACTGCATTGTTT
>JAXHUS010000275.1:0-5534 GCA_034189305.1 Thermodesulfobacteriota bacterium
CTCCTTCTTTCCTTTATTTTGAATTAAATGAATAATTCTCTCTACAAGCTTATCAAGATCATCAGCACTTATTGGTCTCTTTTCACATGCAATATCAATTCCTCTTTTAATTTTATTTTCATTAAAAGGCTCCCTTCTGCCATCCTTTTTAATAACAACCGGGAGATTTTCCTCAATTTTCTCATAGGTTGTAAACCTTTTCTGACAGGCGGTACATTCCCGCCTTCTTCTTATAACCGTTCCATCTTTACCCAAACGTGAATCTATAACCTTATTTTCAAGGTTGATACAATAAGGGCACCTCATTTCCAAAAAATTACCCTGTATCAAAGTTGTTTTTCATCATTGTTACGGTCAAATAAATTGTACTTAATAATTAACCATAGAGCCACTATGCCGTCCTTCCAGTTGATTTTTTTTCCTTCTTCATATGTTCTTCCATGATATGATATAGGGACCTCGTATATTCTCAATTTCTGCCTTGCTACCTTAGCCGTTATTTCCGGTTCAAAACCAAAACGGTTCTCTTTAATATTGATCTTTTTAATAACCTCTTTTCTAAAAGCCTTATACCCTGTCTCCATATCAGTTAAATTTAAATCAGTAAACATATTAGATACAAAGGTAAGCAATCGATTTCCAATAGAGTGCCAAAAAAAGAGAACCCTATGAGCACCCGCACCTAAAAATCTCGAACCGTATACTACATCAGCAAGACCGGCTTCAAATGGCTTTAATATCTTCATGTAATCCATAGGGTCATACTCTAAATCCGAATCCTGTATTATTACCACATCCCCTGTTACTTTTTCCAGGCCAGTACGAAAGCTGGCCCCTTTGCCCCTATTGTTTTTGTGGGAAAGGAAAGTTATTCCTTTTATTTGACGTAAAATTTTTTCTGTGCCATCAGTTGAGGCATCATCCACAACGATTATTTCTTTTTCTATTGGTGTCTCCTTAACTTTTTCAATTATCCTGGAAATAGTATTTTTTTCATTATAAACAGGGATGACCACTGAAAGTTTCACAAGCTCCCTTTTGTTGAAAGAACCTCAGAAATTTTCGGATCAATTCTTGTCGCTTGATTTAAAGCCCTTCCCCAATTTTTAAATATCGATTCTATAATATGGTGTACGTTCTCTCCATAAAAAGTATTTATATGAATAGTCATTCCGCTGTTTCCCGAAAAAGCCTTAAAAAATTCTTTTACCAGTTCTACATCAAAATTTCCCACTTTCTCTTTTCCTATGCCTGCGTTATAAATTAAAAGAGGCCGTCCTGATATATCAATACAGACCGAAGTTAAAGATTCATCCATAGGGACCTGCGACATTCCAAAGCGAATAATACCTTTTTTTTCTCCCAGGGCTTGTTTGAAACCTTTACCCAGAACTATACCAATATCCTCTACTATATGATGGAAGTCTATATTAGTATCGCCCCGTGCATTAATAATTATATCAAAAAAACCATGGGCAGAGGCGAGTTCAATCATATGGTTCAAAAAAGGCACTGACGTATTTATATTAAATATCCCTTTCCCATCTATATTCAATTCCAGGGTAACCTCTGTTTCCTTTGTTTTTCTTTCGATTTTGATATTTCTGTTCATAATAACTTACTCAAATCCCCGTTTCTTCTTACTTTCCTCTTTTCCTCTAAATTCTTTTCTTTCACTTGCACTCAAGATTTTTTTTGTATATGCCTTATCTTTAAATGAAAGGGTAATTATTCTGTTTTCACCTTTTTCAATCTTTATCTTATATTTAAACTTATGTTTTATCGTCTGTACTTTTTCTTTACAGACGGTTTCCCGATTAAAAACCTCTATCTTGTGTTTTCCAGGTTTTAAAGGTATATTAAATTCTTCAGAAAAAAAACCTGCTTCTTTATTATCAATCTTTACATAAAACCCACCTAAAAAAATGGAATTCTTTACTGTAAGCAATCCGCTTCCTTTGGGGCTGGGTACTATATACTCCTTTGAACGGCAGTTTAATGAGACAATGAGCACAAATAGTGAGAATGGTATTATAAATCTTTTCACGATATTATTAATTTTTAAAAACCTTATATTTTATTTTATTCTAAACAATTTAAAATGTTAATGCAAGAAACAAAAAGGCCCAAAATCCGACATTGATTTTAAGCCTGGTCATCTATCATAGTATTATTAAACTTCTATTTATACCTTATAGGTTTAAAGATTTCCCCAAAAATGTTTATAATCCTTCACAGGGGTCAGTCGTCAGTTAAGCCTTTTGCCAAAAAATTCCATAAACTATTAAACTTTTTAAGAAACCAAACTTCACGATAACTATTGTGAGTTAAAGTTTTTTCCTGAACCCTGACAACTGAGCCCCGTGAACTGATACAAATGTTTATTGTTTATTAAATCGTGAGTTCCGGGGTTAATGGAATAAAATGATTGATATCAATAAAGTTCTCAAAAAATAGTTTTTTAAGAATTCCATATTATCCTTATCCGTTGGGAAAATCATAAAATAAATTATTTAATTGTATATGGACGGAAGCCTGTTCAGTGTTTTATATGTCAATATAAAAATTTAACAATTACCAGTATCGTATTTTGCAAAACTTTTTTATAAAATGTAAAAACTTTTTCTTGACATACACAATATATTGTACTAAATAAATATTAAAATACTAAATATAGCATATAAGAGGAAAAGAAATGGCTGTAATAAGAGAATTAAAGAAAAAGGATACCGGGGGCAAACATGAAGAAACGACTGATCTTGCCTTATTTGTTAGGACATCGGATGAATATATTTCAGGGTGGGATAGGCAAAGAATAGTTAAGGCGCTTGTAAGGGAAACCTACGTAGAGAAGGAAATTGCAGAAAAAATAAGTCAGGAGGTGGAAGACCAGATACACAATTTGAGGATAAAAGTCCTTACAGCGCCCTTAATCCGTGAATTAGTAAATGCAAAACTTATTGAATATGGGCTGGAATTTGCGAGAAGAATGCATACAAGACTTGGGGTACCCCTTTATGATGTAGATCAGCTTATTCTTCACCCAAATAAAGAAAATGCCAATGTTCCCCATAGCCCGGAAGCTACAAATCTAACCCTTTCAGAAGGTATTAAAAAGGAATACGGTTTGCTTACCGTTTTTTCTCAAGACGTGGCAGATGTACATATGCGCGGGGATATACATCTTCATGACTTAGGATTTGTAGATAGACCTTATTGTTCGGGACAATCCTTAGAATATATTAAAAAGTTCGGGTTAAATCTTCCCAATTCTATCGCTCAGGCCAAACCTGCCAAACATCCGGAGGTTCTTCTGGCACATATGGTTAAGTTTGCAGCAGCACTCCAGAGTCATTTTGCCGGCGCCATAGGATGGGATGCCGTTAATCTTTTTTTTGCGCCCTATCTTGTCGGCAAATCCGATAACGAAGTAAAACAGCTTGCTCAAATGTTAATCTTTGAATTCTCACAACAAGCAGTGGCAAGAGGCGGACAGGCAATTTTTTCTGATATTAATCTATATTTTGAAGTTCCAAAACATTTTGAGAATGTGCCGGCCATTGGACCAAAGGGTGAGTTTACCGGCAAGGTTTATGGGGATTATCTTGAAGAAGCCCAGAGATTTGCCTGGTTTATTTTTGATGTATACAATGAAGGTGATGGAATAGGGAGACCGTTTTTCTTTCCAAAACCTCTGGTACATATCACGGAAAAGTTTTTTCAAACTCCGGGTTATAAGGAGTTTCTCAATCATATATGTTCAGTGGCCGCAAATAAAGGTAATACATATTTTGTATTTGATCGTGGAGAAACAGCAAAAATATCCGAGTGCTGTCGTTTGAGTTTTAAACTTGATGAAAAGGACCTTTCCGATGCTAAAGAACCATGGCGTATGAGATATAGTGCCCTTCAAAATATTTCTTTAAATCTACCAAGACTTGGATATTTAACAAAAGGGGATGATGCCGAACTTTTCTCCAAAATTTCAGAACTATTAGAGATCACAGTAAAAGCTCACCTTCAAAAAAAGGACTTTATTCAAAAGCTGCTTGATTTGGGAGAAAGAGGGCCCCTTGCACTACTTGCCATGAAAAGGGACGGCACTTCGTATCTAAAATTAGATCGGGCATCTTATCTAATTGGCATGGTTGGTTTAAATGAGCTTGTAAAAATTCATTGCGGGGAAGAACTTCATGAAAGTAGAAGGGCTCTGAAATTGGGATTAAGAATTATTGCTTATATGAAACTTATAACGGATAAATTACGAGAGAAGCATAATATGCATTTTGTACTTGAACAAACTCCTGCTGAAAGTACGGCTTATCGTTTTGCAAAACTTGACCTACAATACTTTCCTTTACAGAGTTCAAAAGTAGTAAAGGGTGAATTATCTAAAGAAGAAGTTTATTATACCAACTCTACATACTTAAATGTTGGCGTTCCAATTAATCCAATTGAAAGGGTAAGGGTAGAGGGGCTTTTCCATCCCCTGATTGAAGCAGGTTCCCTTACACATATATGGTTAGGTGAGCAGAATCCTGATAAGGAAACACTTTCAGATTTTGTAATTAAAACCTTTAAAAACACAACAAATGATCAAATTGCCTTTTCTCCGGAATTTACCTCATGCAACGTTTGTCAGAGAACCTCCCGGGGATTAAATGAAAAGTGTTTTTACTGCGGTTCTGAAGAGGTTGAAGGTATTACAAGAATTACAGGATATTTTACAAAAACCCGTAGCTGGAATAAAGGCAAGTTAGGAGAACTGAGAGATAGATACAGGAATAAAAACCACTTTATGGATAAAAATTAATAATGAGGAGGTTAGAAACAATGGGAAAAGTAAAAGTATTCTGGAAAATGTCATGCCCTAAATGTAAAAAAGCCATAGATATGGGCAGTCTTCTTAAAGAAGAGGGATTTGCCGTGACGGATTATAATCTTGATACCTTTGAAGGACTCGCAGAGGCAAGTTTCTATGGAGTTATGTCTACCCCAAGCATCATTATTGAAGACTCTCAGGAAAATTTACTTGCCAGTTTTCCGGGAGATGTTCCCAGGCTTCTTGACATTAGAGAAATTTTAGCAAAAACATAATTATACCGGGAGAATAAGATGGGAAGAGCAGTAAAGAATAATTTTAATATATTACTTGCAGAGGATGACCGGGATATTCGAGAGATTGTCCTGCATTTTCTTGAAATTAAAGGATATAAAGTAAAAGCAGTTCCGGATGGTATGGAGGCGTTAAAAGAACTCAAAAGAAACCCTTACAAGCTTCTTATTACTGATATACATATGCCCAGAATGGATGGAAAAAGCCTTATAAAACAGCTTCGAAAAAACAGGATTAACATAAATACCCTTGTAATGTCAGGCGGTTTAAATAAAAATACTTATAAGTTACTGGAAGAAAAAAATGTAATTTCTTATATTCTAAAGCCTTTTAACCTTAACCATTTGTTACAGCAGGTAGAAAAAGGCTTTATAGTAGTAAATTAAAAATGAATATATCAATAAAGGGATTTATAGAT
>JAXHUS010000276.1:0-6227 GCA_034189305.1 Thermodesulfobacteriota bacterium
CAATCCCTAAGGAAATTTCCTTCCCCAACAACGGAAGCACCTTTTCTTCAAAATTAATACCCAACTTGTCTTTCCAGTACTCCAGGTTAATTTTAGGTATTTGATCCTTTTGTGACAGTAATCCCATCTGTTCCTGCCAGAGAGAAAAATACGAAGGGGCATCCAGACTATTCATAGAGAGGTAAAAAAGGGTGGATTGCGGCATGAGTTCCAGGGATAAATGTCGGTGTGGTTTGAGCCCGAAGACTGTTTTTTGGTGATGATTCAAATTTTTCCTATGGATAAAAAAGCAGTTTTTCAAAATGATTCCCTGGTCAAAAACAAGACCGGCTGCCATTGCTTTAAAGGGTTTAAAATTTTGCTGAAAGGATTTAAACTGATCTTTTTCTTCTGTCTTAAAAGCGGACAGGTGATTAAAAAAGTCAAGCATAACCTGATAATTGAGGTAAAAAGTGCCGTAACGATGGGGGGGTAAACTTTTAACCGCCTGTTGGAATATCCGGTTGGTCTTTAAACAGTTCGGAGCCGGAGTTGTTGATTTATTAAGATCGATTACCTTTTTGATCATCCCCGCTGTATTGCTGATTACAAAAGTACCGCCAAAAGACGTATAGTAGAGATTTAAAATCCCGAAAATAGATTCAACGGTATTAATCTCCTGCCCTTGATAGGTCTCCTGAGTGAGGGAAGCCATTTTGCCCTTCAATTTTTTCCCCAACTGATTCAGGATTTCCAAAAACTTAATCTTGCCGGTTGTCTCCGTAATAAGCAGGGCTTCAGGCAGTTGTGTATTCTTTGGGTAATACATGGCAAAATGTAGATCCCTTCCCAATGCTTCCATGATATCATTTTCTTTTATCTGCAAGTCAATATTACCCTGCCACTCCCCCTGTCCGGAAATAAGTCTCCTCAACCCGGGGATTTCTTTAAGGTCTCCCCAAAAGGGAAGGTTGATCATCTGGTGGTAGAATCGGGTCTTTTTGAATTGGGACCAGTGCCTTTCAGTGTCGGTTAACCGCAAATAGACCAGAGGGTTTCCCGGTATAAAGGATGTTATTTCCCTTCCTTTAGTTACCCCCTTTCCTTTATACTCCTGGTAAAGATAAAAGCCACCGGTACCCGCTGTTATTATAATAAGCAGTACCGCCAAAATGGAGATAATTCTTTTTAATGCATGCATCTTACCCGGCACAGCTGTTTTTTCCTGTGGTGCCAATCCTTTCGATATGGGAGGAGTAATGGACTGTGGTTTGGGAACATGGGTTGGTTCCTCCATGCTTACAGAAAAAACATTTTGACACTTGGGACACTTCACTTTCGTCGCCGGTTTTTTCAATTTTGCCTCATCAAGCCGGTATCTAGAATTACATTGTTTACACTGAACTATCATCATTAGCCCTCTTCATTTAAAATTTCTTGTTTCTAAAAGAATCATTCAAATAACCTTCATACCTCACTGTCACAACCAGGCATGGAAAAGAATACAGAAGCTGGAAGACGGAGTGAAGCAAGGTATTGGAAGAATTTATTATAAGATCTTTATTCTGACTTCTGTATTCTCTATTTCATATAAAGGAAAATATTTAGATTATATAGTAGATTATTAAGGGTGAAAAATACAAGGAAAAAAGTATTTAACCGTCTTAGATTTATAAAAGGTTCCTACCATCTCCTCTCTTCTTACTCTTAATATACTTTTTCACTAAAGCCGGCTGTTTATAATTGATATTATTTTTATCATCTATATTATCAGAAGGTGAATTTATAGTACGGTTAAAATAGTTAAAGAAAAGGACGTCACCGGTTAAACTCCCGATTGTCTCTATTATCTTACGGAATTTTGAATTGTATACGGTCTTTAAGTAATCATTTTCAAAATCTCTTTCTTTGGAGGTAAGATTCTTTATAATTGGCGGGATGAACCTGTTTTTAGAGATTTCCATTGAATGCACCCTCATCCAGGCATCCCCTGTAGGGGCAACATCTGCCAGATAGTTAATTAAAACCTGAGTATCATCAAAGATTTCATTTACTACCTTTTCCCCATTCGGAAGATTTGCAACAGTTGCATCAGGAATAACCTCAATTGTATTTAATCCACAGAGGGCTATATCCTCAACCAAATTAATACCACATTTTGGAATATCCCTGCCAATATCAACAAATATCGCCCTTCCAATATTTTTTGCTGCCTGAATGACTCTATGGGAAGTTGCTACCTCAACTTTTTTTCCTTTACCAGATGGATATAAGCCAAAGGTTAGTCCCCTTAAGAAATGTCGACAAAAATTTTTTATAGTTTGTAAGAATCCAGTTTTACTCATTTCTTCTACCTGGTTGTCGCTTTTCATATAAGCATAATTTGCCCCTGTGCCCAAATTTTTTATACAATTCATTATATTTTTTCCTGCATCAGTAAGATCTTTATATATTCTACCCGTAAAACCAGTTTTTGTTACCCTTAATGGGCTAATCTTATTTAATGCCTTATCAATATTATAACCATCCCCTCCCGGATTTCCTAAAAGCTGTTCCCTCCTGTATGTTTTAATCTGCGATATTATAGAATTATTATCTATTTTACTGTTTTGCCACTGGGAAGGTAAATCTATATTTTTTTGTGGAAAATATTGCCTGCTTTTTTGCGTGGGAGAAATAAAAGAACCCGGAAATTTTTTATTATTATTAAGCTCTTTACTTGCAGAAACAGAGTTATTTTGAGGTTTTAGGTTATCTTTAAGCTTCATATTTAGAAGAAGTTCGAAATCATCGGGGTATGCATTCAGGTTCCCTCTGGGAAGATAGTTAAAATAGCTATTTTCGTTTTGCACTGGTAAAGGCATTTTTATCTCCGCAGGTCTATTTTTTGCAATAACTATACCGAAATGATATTAATTGATATAATCAACAGAAATTTGCTACAGGATAACGGCCAGTTCAGCCACTTAGCCGGGAAAGGAATATGAACAGGGATGCATATTTTTCAATATATTAGTAATTATTTTCAAAATTGTTTTTATTTCAAAATGAGTTATAATTATAAAAAATGATTTTTATACCAAACTTGCATATAAAAATTTTTGCTAAAAAATTAAAACTCAGTTCGTGAATTTTCTAAATTTTTTTTAGAATTACAATTTTAGCCTGACATAGAAATTGGATAAAAGGGGGTGTTTTGTAAAGGTCTCAGTAAGGATGTCATCAGGTGGTACTGATTTAAGATAATTTTACATCGGTTTTGATGTAAGGGTGTAAATAATTTGTAAGGTTAAGTTTAGTCTCAGGGGAGACATGAGAACCCTTAAAACCATATCTGAATACAATGTTTTAAAAAAATTGGGCACAGGCCCCTGGTCAGAAGTTTTTAAGGTATGCAGAAAAGATAAACCGGACCGTCCTTTGATATTGAAGCGAATAAAATTGGGCAGATTCGGTTCCAGAAACCCAACTAACGATATTGAACGGCAGATAAAATACCTTAAACAAAAAAGCCTCCCTGGAACAATAATTCCGGACCTTCACAGCCATGGAGAAACAACCCTTTTCCTTGTTCAGGAATATTTTAAAGGCATTCCCCTTGGATATTGGAGAAAAACCCAAACAAAAAACAACCTGAGGGATTTTTTTAAGATTGCCTGTGCAATTGCCGAAATCCTGGATAAAATTCATAAGGCAGGACATATTCACGGCGGGATAAAACCAAATAATATCCTGATCATGCCTGATACTCTGGACATAAGGCTGATAGACCCCGTAAGAGTTATCAAGATGGATGAGATCATGTATTTCATCGATAATTCTGATTTCATGATCAATACCCTTGCTTACTTATCTCCAGAGCAGACAGGACGTATAAAAAAAAATTTGGCTTATGCAACTGACTTATATTCTATAGGTGCAGTCTTTTATGAATTACTAAACGGAAAGCCGCCTTTTCTATCCACAGATCCCCTGGAAATTATCCACTCTCATCTCGCTGAGGATCCTACCCCCCTTAATGAGATAGATAGTGACATTCCCGGAGTTGTAAGTGATATAATTGCCAGATTGCTGAGGAAAGAGACTGAGAGGCGTTATCAGTCAGGGATTGGATTGCTCGGTGATCTCGTGGAATGCAGGCGAGAATATATTAACCGGGGAAAAATAACTTCATTTTCCCTTGGTTTGAGGGATTCCAATGTCCCACTGAACATCCCTTCGGTTATGGTCGGCAGGGAAAGGGAAAAGGAGTTATTGCTAAAAGAACATACCATATCCACTTCCGGCCCTTTTCGAGCCGTCATTATTTCAGGACCTCCGGGTATAGGCAAGACCCGTTTGATCCGGGAGTTACAGGAACCCATTATTGAAAAGGGATGCTATTTCACTTCGGGCAAGCCCGACCAGTTCCATAAAAACATACCCTACAGGACACTTACACAAGCACTCAGAAGCCTTATACGCACCATTCTCACCGAAGACAAGGAGAAGATAGCATACTGGAAAGATACAATTACAAAGGGCCTGGGTCTAAACGGCAGGCTGATAACCGAGTTTATCCCAGAACTGGAGTTGATCATAGGTATTCAGCCGGAAGTTGTTGACCTCCCGCCGATAGAGGCAAGGAACCGTTTCATTAACACTACCGATAGGTTTATTTCCTGTATGGCCGGGCATGATCACCCGTTAACCCTATTTATCGATGACCTTCAATGGTGTGACACGACAGAATACGATGCCATTGAAAATCTTTTTATCAATACTGAAGATCATCCTTATCTCTTTTTTGTGGGGACATACCGTCAAAATGAAGTGGTTGAAAATCATCCTTTAAGTAATCTGTTGCAAAGGGTTAGAAAAACAGGTAATCTTCTGACGGAACTGCATTTAGAGAAGCTGGATTTTTTCCATATAAACGAGCTTACCTCCCATATCCTTAATGCCCCTTCATCCCTAACAAAATCCCTCTCTGAAATAATTAATGTCATTTCAGGTGGAAATCCCCTTTATATAGACGAAAGTATAATCTGGCTCTATGAGAACAAATTGATAAGAACCAATCAGGAAGGCTTATGGCAATGGGATAGCGACAGTATAAGGAACTCAATGCTTCCTGAATCAGCGGTAACTTTCTTTAGGGACAATTTGATGAAACTTCCGAAAGATGTTGTCTTCCTTATACAGACTGCTGCCTGTCTGGGCGTAACTTTTCGCAGCGAGGATCTGGCTATTATTACCGGTATGGATATAGCTACGCTCAATCAGGAACTGTCACCTGCCTTCAGCCAGAAAATATTATTAAGAGAAAAGAATTTCCTGGCCTTTTTCCATGATCGTATTCGGGAAGCAGTTTATGATACCATCGACGATAAGACGAAGCGCAGGATTCATGGTCGTATTGGTGAAATGCTCCTGAGAAGTCTCCCCAGGGGAACGGACCCCATGTGCGCAGACAACCTCTTCGACATCGTGGGCCATTTAAATAAAGGAAGGGATAATATTACTAACAGAGAAACTCTTTTGAGGGATATGCGTTTAAATTACTATGCCGGTATGAGATCTATCAATTCCTTAGCCTTTGAGGCAGCGAGCCGTTATTTTAAGAAAAGCATGGAATTTTTACAGGAAAACATATGGGATACGGACTACGATTTTACATACTCCCTTTATAAAAACCTATCCAAAAGCGAATTGTCCCAGGGAAACCAGGATAAATCGGCAATTATCCTGGAAACCCTCATTAAAAAGTCACGCACTGAAGTGGATATGGCTGAGTGTATAAAAGAGCGGGCGGCTATCCTGTTATCCCTTGGGGAATTTCAGTCCTCCCTGGATGAGGGTAATAAGGCCCTGTCCCTTTTGGGCGTGGGAATTCCCCGAACCGATGAGGATGTTCAACTAAAAATAAAGGAATATGACGATGCTATTATGAAGAAACCTGTTTCCCCGGATAAAATTCTTGACAGACCAGGCATCTATAAGCGGGAACATCTTATTGAGCTTGATATCTATAATCTGCAGCTGACAGCATATTACATAATGCTGAATATAGAACGATTCACTCTTGCGGCAATTCAGGCGACCTATCTGTGTTTAACAGAAGGTATAAATGAGTATTCATCTTTCCCTATCAGTATGTATAGCGCTTTTCTTTTTGAAGTCGTCGAGCGCGACATCCCGTTGTGGGTCAAGAACACTTTTAACCCCACCTTTCCCGGCACCCGCATTGCCAACGAGCCGGAGGGGGC
>JAXHUS010000277.1:0-2801 GCA_034189305.1 Thermodesulfobacteriota bacterium
TTTCCGCCACCTTTTCAATTTGATCCAGGATTTCAATTAAATCAAGGCTACCGGAACGCAGATAGAATCCTTTTAAATGGCCTTTATGGTATCTTGCAAAATATTTATTTTCTTTTATACATCGCTTCTGCCTTTTTTTAAAAAAGGAAAAAAGTCTTCTGCCAGTTTTTTTATTTATACCCTTTATTATCGTTTTTATCTCGGGAAGTCTTGTCTGGGATACTTTTATATATTCATGAAGAAAACGATATCTTATATTCCTTCCCAGTTTATGCAGGCTTGAAAAATTAAGAAGTGTTAGATTGTCTATTATTTCCCCGCTATTTATCTTATTTTTAATCTTTACTTTATGGAGATCAAATAAAATAGGCTGAACCCTATTATTTTTATATACCTTTATCAAAAGATTATCCATATGGAGATCCCTTTGAATTACACCATTTTGGTGCAAGCGCCACATAAAGTACGCCAGAGATTTTATTTCTTTACTTTTTGTTTCAATATCTTTTTTTTGCCATTCATTATCCAGATAATTTGATAAAACCATGCTATCTTTTATCTCTTTTGTAATAAGATAACAAGCCTTCAACATCCTCCCTGATCTTTTTTCTCCCCATGCAAGAGGACTAACTACATTAATCCCCCTTAAGGTTAAAAAATTTGCCACCCTTCCTTCTTTTTCCGCCGGAGAAATTTTCCATAAAAAGAAAAACCTTTTAAATCCCTGGAACTTTCCGAAATCCTTTATAAATAACCTTTCATCTTTTCCATTATGTTGGTATGCAACCCAACCCGTCGTCCGGGGAGGATACTTTCGCACAGTATGAAAGGAGTCGCTATGGAATATTTCCGGTATGGAAGGAATGATATGGTCAGTCACTGCTTCTGGGGCATCACTCTTAATCATCCATGAAATTCCGTCTATCTTTCGGATATAATATTCCATTTATAGATTTATTTTAATTCTTCTTTTATTTTTAAAAATAGTATTATTAAGTTCGTTCTTTTATAATATATGCATGGATTTTAAGCCAGCATATTTATCATTATATGAAAAGGGAGAGCTTAACGTTAGAAAGGATAAGCTAATAAAAATTTTAGAATCATGTATCCTTTGCCCCAGAAAGTGCATGGCAAGCCGACTTAATGGTAAAATCGGTTTTTGCGGAGCTGGAAAGGATATTGAAATTTCAAGTGCTTTTCCCCATTTTGGTGAGGAAAGGCCATTAATCGGAAGGGGGGGGTCAGGAACTATATTCCTTACCCACTGTAATCTTCGGTGTGTATTCTGCCAGAATTATGACATAAGCCACTTAGGGGAGGGTAAAATTATTAACCCTTTTAAAATGGCGGAAACTATGATTTTCCTCCAACAAATGGGTTGTCATAACATAAACTTTGTTACCCCAACCCACTATATACCTCAAATTATAGAATCATTAATTCATGCAATAAAAATGGGGCTCAGGGTTCCTCTGGTCTATAATTGCGGTGGTTATGAATCCATTGAAACTGTAAAACTTTTAGATGGCATTTTCGATATTTATATGCCTGATACAAAATTTTCATCATCCGATATCTCACAAAAATATTGTAATACAATAGATTATTACCAGAATTTGCAATGGATATTAAAGGAAATGCACAGACAGGTTGGTGATCTTGAAATTGACATCGATGGAATTGCCCAACGGGGAATGCTGATAAGACATTTGGTAATGCCAAATAATGAAGCCGGCAGCAAAGAGATTTTAGAATTTATTGCTAAGGAGATTTCAGTTCATTCCTATGTAAATATTATGGATCAATACAGGCCTGTTTTTAAAGCGAAAGAATTTCCTGAAATTAACCGCCGTCCTGCTATGGAAGAATATTTAAACGTTATTGATATGGCAAAAAGCCTTGGATTATACAGGGGATTTTAAAAAAAGGCAGGGTTTTAAAAACCCTGCCTTTTTAAAATTCATGCCTATCTTTTTAATGTAAAGGTGGGTAAAACACGGTCTCTTGAGACTTGCATGGTTTTTAATTCAACCTCCACTCCAATTTTTATCTCCTCTGGTTTGGTATCTATAACAGCAACTACCAATCTCATACCATTATCAAACTCAACACCCGCAAAGATGGTAGGCGGTGTGAATCCCATGGGAACTCCGCCGTATTGCACTGTAAATGTAAATACTTTACCTGTTTTCGGCATATCCACAAATTCAAGGTTTTCGGATAAGCATTCCGGACAAATTATTCTTGGCGGCCAGGGAAGATAACCGCAGTCCTTGCACTTTGTTGTAGTAAACTTGCCTTCCTTAAGATAATCGAAAAATTTATAAAGACGATTCTGATCTTCTGTTTCCTGGGGAAAAGGATCTACAGTATAGATATAACTTTCTTTTTTCTTTTTGTCATCAGCCATTAGTCTCCTCCTTGTAAAATTAGAACATGATGTTCATTTCCCGGGCCACTCATTGTATGGGTAAGGGCAAGTTTTGCATCTTTAACCTGCCTGTCTCCCATTTCACCCCTCAATTGTTTATATGTATCCACTACCTGATACACTCCGCTTGCTCCTAATGGGTGACCTAATCCAATCCTGCCCCCGCTTGGTTGTGTGACTATCTTTCCACCGAAATCAGCCAGACCTTCCTCCACAAATTTACCACTTTCACCCTTCTCACAAAATCCAAGCTCTTCATATTCAATAAGTTCTGAAATTGAAAAACAATCATGAACTTCGGCTAAATCCAGATCTTCAGGCTTAATTCCTGCCATCTCATAGGCACGGTTACCAGCCCACTTAAGGG
>JAXHUS010000278.1:0-3029 GCA_034189305.1 Thermodesulfobacteriota bacterium
ACTGAATTTAAAATATCGTCTATGTTCTATCGGTTACGTTGTTATTCACTAACAGCAGGCTTAAGCCTGCTGTTGACTGAACCTGAGTACCGAAACGAGTTGCTCAATCCTAACCCTTTGACGAATATTTATATGCCGGCAAAAGGAAATTCCTATACCATTAAATTATATAATCATCTATAGATATTCCAATATTTCCTTTATTTCGTTCAGTTCCTTTTTTAATTCACCTATAAATTCTATAAGTTCCTCTGCTGAAGGTAATGAACCATTCTTAACAGCGTTTAAGTGTTCTAACTCCTTTTTTGCCCCGGCAATAGTATAGCCGTCTTGATAAAGAAGTTTCTTGATTTTTAGAATTAAATTAACATCTTCCTTTTTATATAAACGGTGCCGAGACTTTGTACGGACAGGTCTTATACGTCTGAATTCTGATTCCCAATACCTGATGACATAGGGTTCTACGCCTGCGATAGCACTTACTTCACCAATTTTAAAATACATTTTATCGGGAATGGCTATTGATCCCATAATCAGAAAATCAATATATTGTTTATTTTTAATCTGTTATTATTAGAAATATCATTTAAGTTTATTAAAACCAGTCATACTATATCTGTTTTGTAGCAATAAGCGGACTACCGACAGGGTATGTTATGCTTATTAAACCGTTTAAGGGTTGGCTGAATCTGTTAGGACAACAATTTGTTATTAATGGATCTTTTTAAAACCGCACTCGGCCTGAAAGTAATGACTCTTCTTGCAGAAATCTGAATCTGTCCACCTGTCTGGGGATTTCTTCCCCTCCTTGAATCTTTTGACCGAACTAAAAAGGTACCAAAACCGGAGATCTTAACTTTTTCTCCTCTCTCTAAAGGCTCTTTTAAAATTTGAAAGGTTGACTCTACAATTTTTGTTGAGACCTTTTTAGTAAGACCAATCTTTTCATAAATAATATCAACGATATCTGCTTTTGTCATAGGAATTCCCTTTTATTTAATTAATAATGTCAACCCTATTACATTATAAATAAAGTTCATGCTTTCCAATTTCAAGATTAAAAAGAACCACTGGCTGGAGAAGGTTAAATCTTTCCAGAACCTCAGGATAGACTTCCCCCATCATGCCTATCTTTTTTTTATCTTTAAAGATTTCACACTGACGGCCTGGAATAAACAACTCCAAATCGCTCTCAATATTTACCGTATTAATCTGCATTTCAAAACAGTAAGCTTCAAAAACTGCCTTTATATCAGCAAATCCAGCCTTACTGGATGTTATACCCACTGCAAGATATTTATAATCAGACGTACCGGTTTCCATACCCTCATCTATTAACGTAATATCCCCTATTTCAAAAACTTTTTGCGGTAGTTCATTATGAATGTTCCGATAAAAAGTGTCTAAAATGCCACTGCATAAGTGGGTTCTAATTATTGTCTGGTCATGACTTACCGGATTTAAAATTTTAACGGATCCTCCGTCAACGGGAAGGTTTAATTTGTCGTAGTGAGCTTTCGGGTTTGTTAACATGAGTGTTGTTATCTCAATAAAGCCAAGACCTGTTAAAATGTTTCTTATCTGATTGCAGCTTTTAAGGAGGGGGTATTCACTACTTTCAGTTGAAGCCTTTATAAACCGGGGTTTTATATTTTTATAACCATGCATAATTGCAATATCTTCTATTAGATCTCTGGGATGGATAATATCATTTCTGTAGGGAGGAATTTGCACTCTTATTTTATTATCTTCTCTCTTTTCCGCATTATGACGCATCTTTTTAAGTAAGTTTATTATATCTTCCTTATCTAAACTCAACCCTAAAATCTTATTGGCCTCACTGCAATTTAAAATCATCTCCTGGGGCTTAAAGTCAGGTGTAACAATTTCTTCATCCTCATATTTAATTACTACCTTTTCTATTTCACAATTTTTATCAATTTCCTTTATATTGCAGACCATAATATTTAACGCTTTATCCAATATCCTCTTTTGTATTCCAGTCACATCAATAAATACATTTTTAGTGTTTACTGTTACCCTGCTATCCTCTGAATTTATAATCGGCGGCATTGAAAGAACTTTTCCCTTTGAATCAATTAAAAAAGGATACTTCTCAAAATCTTTCAGTAAAAAGGCAAAAGCCCTGCCTTTTGGATGTTCCTTAAGTATCTGTTCAGGGGTAAGGGCTTTATCTTTCATTGCCAGAGGAGTAAAGCTTAATGCTTCCGGCGCAAATGCAGTATAAGTAAAAGGAGGTGTCAGCCTATCTAAATCATAAATACCAATTGAGGCCAGTTTTCTGTTTCTCCCCAGAGCCCAATGAAGATTTTCCTGAAGAGTCATTACTGTTTTTAAAAAAATATCATTTGCAGTTATAGTTCTCACCAATGCACCAACGATAAAAGGACGGTATGATCTCTTTTTATTTGTTATCGGGTCAACATTTACAGTTACTTCTCCAAGGGACAGATCATAATCTTTTAGACCCACCTCCTTTCCATAATAACCCAATAACATTCTTGTAAGTCCTCCAAAATCAAAAATATCAGGCCTTACTGCCAAAAGCTCCATTCTAATTACTTCCACATCTTTTTGTATAATCCTTTTTGTTGGATCTTCCCTGAAATCAAAACCGCAAAGCGTACATATAGCCGGCTCTGCTTCATCCTGGGTAACCTCAGTAATATTCTGACATTTCTGACATTTATAACGTTTAAGCTTTGCGAATCCTTCTACATCACAACCAAGACTTTCTAAAACCTTTACCAATTCCCTTGATAAAATTTTTGTACCAAGACTTTTTTTTATTTCCTCCAATGGAATTCCAACTACCGGCATATAGGAATCTCCTGTAGCCATCTTAAATCAGATAAATAGAGATTTCTTATATCCTCAAAGCCGTAAGTAAACATTGCAAGTCGTTCGAGTCCTAATCCCCATGCGAGGACAGGCACTGTACAACCAAAAGGAAAAGTAACCTCTTCTCTAAAAATGCCCGCTCCCCCCATTTCAACCCAATCTTTTTT
>JAXHUS010000279.1:0-2080 GCA_034189305.1 Thermodesulfobacteriota bacterium
CAATCTCTAAATTCCAGTCTACTTCCTGCTCTATCTTCTGTATATCCCCTGTCTCCTCCAGCTTCGCTATATATTCCCTTATGTCTCTATATGCCATGTCTTTCCTCCTGTTTTAATTGTTTGATATTAATGAAAATATTAATCCATTAAAATTATTTTGTGTCCCCTGGTTTTTTAGTTAACTCAAAGACCTCAATTCATCCTGTGTAATTATATAGTTCCTGACCGAAAACCCCTCTTTTTGTCATTTCGACCGAAGGGAGAAATCTTTAAGTATCTGTTTTGCAATAAGATTTCTCGTCGCTGCGCTCCTCGAAATGACATTTTTACCTGTTTTTTGTTCAGGCACTATAACTCTTTGATTATCTTGCCTGTCCAAGTAGATATTTCATTGTAAACGCCGATAAAGGAATATTTACCTTATTTGTCAGATCAGGATACATAAGCATAACAGTTGAATGTCCTGAAAGGTTATCCATTCTTAATGTCCCGTGCCAGCTTCTATAAAAGGTTTCCGGATCAGCAAACTGTACAAGGATTACATCACTTCTATGGAGCCTTCCCTTCTGATCGAAATTCTCACCATTATACAGCAAATAGGTGTTATTCTCTGAGCTTGAATAAATAACCCTTTTACTGTATGCATAATCAGGCTCATTCTTTATTTCAAGAATCATAAGCTCTCTTATCTCCCATTCCACCTGAAAAAGATTTCCTTTTAAAAAAGGCTCGGATGGTCTTTCAAGATAAACTTTTGGGACAAGATATTTACTTTTTCCAACAAATTTAAAATGCATTTTAGGATTTATTTTCTGCCTCCATACTTCAAAATCATCCGTTACCTCATCCGTTCCCAGTAAAGGATCTGTTAAATCCGAACCGGTAAGCCTTCGAATCCTTCTGATAGCAGGTATATAAGAATAAACATTGTCGGGTTTTTCAATATTCTCAAATCTAATCCGAATCATGGCAAAACCCTTTGCATCAAAGGGATCTGTAACTATGATGGATTCCTTGCTTAAAACCTCCTCTTCCCCTGGCATTTCAGGAATAGGAGGAATATCTGTTCTGCCTTTCCATTTTTTCTTATATAAAATCCAGTCTACAGATCTTTCCTTTTTTGAATTTTTGTCAAAGAGTAAATTATTAAAATAAATTTCGATATCTTCACTGCATTGCCTTCTAACCTCACTAAAACAATTCCATGCAAGCTGGGCTCCCGTCTTGGGTTCAGGAAAGGGAATTCCCGCTACATAGCCAATAAGCTCATTCTTGGGTCCAATTTTGCACGTTCCGGCATACTTTTTTGTAGCTTTTGCAAAACCTTTGGGACATGGATAATTCTTTTCATTTTGAACGACCGGCAAAGTTATCCAGCCATTCTGAATACCGCTAATTAATGATTTGTGCGCACAGGCAGGGAGCATACTTTTAAGGGAAGGCACGTAACTTTCTAAATTATCCCTGTTTATAACAATTCCGGGCTTAATAATAACCTGGGGAAAAACAATGCACGGGAAAAAAAGAAAAAATATAAAAACTAAAAAAAATCTTCTCATAACTCTACCTCCTTTTTTAATTCTATTCCTCATCACACAGACAGATATTAGTATCCATTAATTTCTCATCTTCATATTCCTTAAGAATTTTAATAAACCACGGATTATCTTTGTTCTTTACAATGGATAAAGGAGACCTTATAATTAATCTATTCCACTCTGTTGAGTCTTTCATATCTTTTTTACTGATTACTGCTTCTACTGCTCTTCCCCTGTACATTTCATTATCTATAACATGCAGATCCACACTTTTACCTTCAGGCACTAAAGCTGGATTTGAAACAAAAAGTGTATAGTCTTTCATCTAAATTTCCTCCATCTACAAATTAATCAAAATTTCTCGCAAGTTTTTCTCCGCAATATTCTTTTATGGATTTAAGACCATAATCTGATTCCCATCTCTTTTTTACCTTTTCCTTTATATCATCAGGATACATCATGGCAAATGACGCCTCGGTAAACATACAGTCAGAATCCCAGTCCTTCGGCCAGGTGCAGTCTATGACTACAGATGCACTAAG
>JAXHUS010000028.1:0-3107 GCA_034189305.1 Thermodesulfobacteriota bacterium
GTTGGTTTCTAATATTATATTATGTTCCTTAAATAGATATTGATTAAATTGAAGCGTTTCTTCCAATAAGCTGTGAATTTTAAATTTCTGAAATGAGAATTTATGAGTTTTTGTAAAGGCCAACATATTGGAGACTACATGGTTTAAGCTATGAACACCCATTATAATATGCACAGCCAGTTTTTTTAGTTCTTTATTGTCTTCAAGTTCCCTCACCATTAGAGATGCAAATAATTCAATGCTTCCTAAAGGATTTCTTATTTCATGAGCTGTGTTTACAGCCATTTCTCCCAGAGCCAGAAGTTGTCCCTTTCTTTTAGCCTGATCTTCCCATCCTTTCAATTCACTTATATCGTTAAAGATATATATAAAACCCTTAACTTCTTCTTTCAGGTTCTTAAGAGGGCTTATTGAAAGTTTTACTTTGATTGATTCCTCATTTTTTTTATTAAGTATTGTTTCACACTCAAAAGTCTCAATTTTTTTTCCGCTTTTCAATAGACTAAGGAGTTCTTTTGAAAATAATTTTGAAGAAAATTTATAAAAGTCTTTCCCAATTGCATCATTTCTTGTGTATCCTGTTATTTTTTCTGCTGTCAGATTAAAAACCGTAATTGCATTTTTGGAATCTTTTACAATAATCCCTGAAGATAAGCTCTCCAAAACATTATGCAGGTAATTTTTCACCTCCTCTTTTTCCTTCAGGTTTTTTTCCAATACTTTATTCTTTTCTTCTATCTCTTTATTTAACTGTCTTACTTCTTCCTCTAAATTTCTATAATGCTCCTGTAATTTTAAATTACTTTCGTTAAAGCTTAAAAAGGCTTCATTTAATAACTTTACTTCTCGATTTAAGGAATTATGACAAATTGTTTTCATTTCTTTATAAAAAAGCAAAAAGTATACCAGTTTATTTATCATTTAATAATTTGTTAATTAGTCAGGTATCCTGTGGATTTATAAATACTAAACTCTAAATCCAAAAATATAAACAAGGGGAAATGACCAGAATAAAAATTAAAACCAGTGCAATAATTCACGGGGATAAGTTGACAGGGTTAAGGAAAAGATTTAACTTACATGAGTTATGGAATTTTGATTGTTAAGCTGTTTAATAGTTCGTAGATTTTTTTTAAGAAAAGCTTAACAGACAACCGAACCCTGCTCCCTGTAAACTGTTATGAACCAGGTTTTTTACAAAATTGCTGGTTTCTTTGGTAAACCCTGATTCTTTATATAAAAATAGAGAAGTCAGAATGAAAAGTCTGTAAAACAAACTATTCCGATCTTTCCCTGAATCCTGTTTTCTGTATTCTTTTTTATACCTGGTTTTGACCGTAGGTCATGTAGGTTATTCGGGGATTTTAGATTTTGATATTGTTTAGGTTTTAGAAATTAGAACTCAGGACTTTCAAATATTAATAGAATGAAAGGATTTATTTATTTGGCACCTGTCAGATTATTGACGCATAAGTTGGTTCTTCTTCATTTTTTCAATTAAAGTCGTTCTTTTTAGATTAAGTAATTGTGCAGCCTTTTTCTTCACCCAGTTGGTTTTTTCAAGTGCCTGTAAAATTAATCTCTTCTCAAATTCAGTTACGGCTGTATTAAAGCATATTCCAACACCCGAGATTTCCACAGGGTCAGATGTATGTTCCACCTCCTTAAATCTGACTTTTTCCGGTAAGTCTCCGAATTTAATTTCTCCTTTCTCTTTTAATATAACCAACCTTTCAATTAAATTTTCAAGCTCTCTAACATTCCCTGGCCAGCTATATTGAATTAATACGTCCATTGCCTCCTTAGAAAATCCTTTAATCTTTTTTTTCTTTTGCTGATTGAATTTCTCAAGAAAATGGTCCATCAGTATAGGTATATCTGTTTTCCTATCTTTTAAATCCGGCAGAAATATCGGAATAACATTCAGTCTATAATAAAGATCTTCTCTGAATTTTTCTTCAGCAACTGCCTTATCCAAATTCCTGTGGGTTGCAGCAATTATTCTGACGTCTACCTTTATTGTCTTTGTTCCCCCAACCCTTTCAAACTCTTTTTCTTGCAAAACCCTTAAAATTTTCACCTGCAGTTCGGGACTCATATCACCAATTTCGTCAAGAAAGATCGTTCCTCCATGTGCCATCTCAAATCTTCCAATCCTTGTAGAAGTTGCTCCTGTAAAAGCTCCTTTAACATGTCCAAAAAGCTCACTCTCCAGTAGTTCATTAGGAATAGCTCCGCAATTTACAGGTATTAAAGGTTTTTTTGCCCTATAGCTGTTAAAATGAATAGCTCGGGTTATTAGTTCCTTGCCGGTTCCGCTTTTACCATAAATGATAATTGTACTGTCGGAATCGGCTACTTTTTCAACAAGTTCAAAAACCTCCTGCATCTTATGGTGATAGCCAATTATATTTTCAAACTTATATTTATTTTTAAGATGATGGGTAAAATTTAGATTCGTTAATTTTAATTGTTTATATTCTAACGCCCTTTTAATTACGATTAGAACTTCGTCACCCTGAATCGGTTTTGTTATATAATCATGCGCACCTGCCTTCATAACATTAACCGCACTACTTATTGTTCCATAACCGGTTATTACGATTCCTATCATATCAGGATGATTTTTAGTAATATGCTTTATAACTTTTACTCCATCGATTTTCGGCATTTTCAGGTCGGTCAGGACTAAATCAAAATACTCTTTATCCATATGTTCGATAGCCTCTACTCCATTCTCAGCACAAGTAACTTCAAAGCCTTCATTGGAAAGGAGATTAAAAATGAACTCTCTTATTCCCAATTCATCATCTACAACAAGTATCTTTTCATTCATTTTTAAAAAGTGTAATTTTGATTGTAAAAAATAATAGAAGGTTATATAACTAAAGTCAAGGAGTTTTTCCAGTACTGAGAGAGTCTTCTGTTTCTGAGGAAAAATTGGCCTGGAGCAGTGGGACACTCATTAAGGTTAGTGGGACAGGACATTCCCCCACCTGCTTAATCTGGTAGGAACCTGTAAAAGTTATGAAATGAGCAAAAAAGTGGACTTGCTTTTAACATTTGGATTTATTAAGAAAATCAATATATTTAATAAATAAACAGAA
>JAXHUS010000280.1:0-4492 GCA_034189305.1 Thermodesulfobacteriota bacterium
TGTCACTACAAACAGCTTTTGTGAAATTTAATTGCGTAACCCCTTGATTCTAAAGAATCCTTTGTTTTTGATTTGCTGAATTTTTGCCTTTTTTCTGCCTTTTTTCATGAACTTGGGTTAAGTTAGTAACATTGACCCTGAACGTGTGTCAGGTTACAAAAACCTTTGATTTTACGAAATTATGAAACAATTTCAAAATGACTCATCAGCATGGTTTGTAGAATTTTGAAAAAAGATAAGAGGATTTTTTTCAAGAAAAGGTCAGACCTTTCTGGATCTTTTGCCAGATATTTTTTCTCCCCTCTTTTGTGACTGCCGAAAACAGAATCGGCTCTAATTTTATCGGATGTATCTGTTTTTGCACGTCTTTTTTCTTGTTCTCCCACCTACTGCGGGACAATTTGTCAATTTTTGTCACAAGAAGAAGGGTTGTAAAATCGAAACGGTCAAACCATAAAAGCAAATTATATTCATCATCTTCTATCTTCCTGCGAATATCTGTAATGAGTATGACAATTTTTAGGTTTTTCCTGGAATGAAAATAGCTCTCCACTAATGGTTTCCATTTTTTTTTTACTTCTAAAGGGACTTTTGCATATCCAAACCCGGGAAGATCTGCAAAAACAAACTTATTATTTATCAAAAAAAAGTTTATAGACTGGGTACATCCGGGAGATGAGCTGGTTCTGGCCACCTTTTTTCTGTTAAGAAGGGTGTTGATTAATGTGGACTTTCCTACGTTGGACCTGCCTACAAAAGCAATCTCAGGGAGGTTGACTTCAGGAAACTGTTTGCGGGAAAATGCACTTATTAAAAATTCAACCTGTTTTATCTGTTCCATATAAAAATCGCTAATGCCGGTCGATTGCTGTCAGTTGTCCGTTAAAAAGGGCAGGGAAAATTCATGCAATGTTCCTGTTGCCTGTTTCTTTTTTTACAAGTTCCTTATATGCTTTTTGTATTTCTCTTGTTATTCTACCTGCCTTTTCATCGCCGATGGAAATATCATTCACCCTGACAACGGGCATAACCTCCAGTAAAGAGTTTGTAATAAAGATTTCTTCTGCTTTGAACAGGGCATCTTTTTTTATCTTCGTTTCTTCAACATTCAACCTCATATTCAGGGCAAGCTCAATCACCGCTTCCCTTGTAATACCCGGAAGAATCCCGCATCCTAAGTCAGGGGTAAGTATTTTATCTTTATTTAAAACAAAAATGTTACTTATTATCCCCTCTGCAAGAAATTGTTCTTCATTGAAAAAAAATCCTTCATCAACTCCCTTTTCTCTTACTGCAATCTTTGCGAGAATATTTTCAAGAAAGTTTGCGGATTTGATTCTATGGAGTATCGAATGTGAATTTTTTCTCTGGTCCAGAATAATTGCTTTATAACTTTTATGAAATACCGGATGATATTTCTTTGTTATAATTATTACATTCGGTTTACGGCAGGAGGAAGGATCAATGCCCGTATCACCCTTGCCCCTGGAAATAGTAACCCTGATATACGCATCGGAAATCCTGCTGGCTTTAAGTGTCACATAAATTGCTTCTTTAAGTTCTTCTTTATTTAACGGAGGTTTTATTTTTATGATATGTAGTGAATTGAATAATCTTTTCAGGTGAGAATCCAACCTGAAAATTTTTTTCCCATAGCTTTTCATGGTCTCAAAAAGAGCGTCACCATATAAAAAACCATGGTCAAGGACCGATATTTTTGCATCTCCATTTTTAAATAGTTTTTCGTTAATATAAATCATGTCACTTAATTTAAGTGCTAAAGTGAGCTAAAGTTTAAAGTGCCTAAGAATTAATTAAAATGAAAATTCCTATACTATTTAATAAATAATAATAAGTTGAGTTGTTGTATGCATATGTGTTATATGAATAATTACGGCGGAAGTCCGGGTAGTATCGAAGCCATTTAAGGTAAAAAGAAATTTTTTTGATGTATTTTTCTGTTGTTATAAATTATTTTTTTCAAAGGATATTAATCAATACTTCCGGATAATATTCCAACCATGATATTTAGCATCAGCTCTGTAATGATTAAATGTACGAAATTTATTGGTAAAATGCAATAAATTTTAATTGATTTTTGATCCGGTATTATATAACATCTGGCTAATATCCAGTAGCTATATAATCACTTGTCACGGACGCTTAGCTCCAAGCCAAACGCTCTGCTGATCCGTAGAGCGTTTGGCCGAAGGAGGATAACACAATGCCGATTAAATATAATGTGTCTCCTGACGGTCACTTCATACACGCAATCGCCAATGGTATCATAACTCCCAAAGAATTTATTGAATTCGAAGTTGCACACGGATCAGATAAACGTCTTAAGCCTCCTGTTAACGAATTATTAGAAATTGAATACGGTGCATGCAGAAACATAAACAAGGATGATATTTCAAAGGTACTCCAGCGGCGTAAAGAAATAAAGGATCCCCCTACACCCCATCGTTGTGCCATTGTTGTATCATATGGTGATGCTCAAAGCTGGGACATTGCGAGTTTCTATGAGGGAATGGTTATAGTTCATTATCCAGAAACCGTTATTGTTTTTGGAGACAGCCGAATTGCTCGCACTTGGTTGGGGGTTGCGGAAACCGATTCGATGGACATATGAGAACTATCGAAAAATCTTACAGAAATGTAAAGATAAATATTATTTCAAGTTGTATCATTATGTGCTTATGGAAAACCATGTGCATCTCGTTATTGAACCAACCGCAAAGGGAGGAACTTTATCAAATCTTATGAAGGGAATAAATCTTTCCTGTACTCAGTAGTAATACAAGGGTAGATACAGCCATGTTGGGCATTTCCGGCAGGACCGGTTCAAAAGCATCATTATTTCAAAAGACGATTATCTTCTTGCCTGTGGTAGTTATGTTGAATTAAATCCGGTAATGGCAAAGATTGTAGGAACTCCTAAAGATTATAGATGGAGCAGTTATTAAGTTTATGCCTATGGAGTAAAAGACAGTTTAGTGGATGAGCATTCGATTTATACACAACTGTCAGAAGATCAAAAAGAAAGGAGAACAAAGTATAGGAATTTTGCAAAGGGAATGATGAGGGAAAGGGATGCTATGGAAGGAGAGATGAATAGGAAGGTAATTTATGGTAGTGATGATTTTGTAAAATCCTTGAAAGAGCAATTTAAAGTAGATGCAATAATTAAACGAAGGGGAAGACCAAAAAGGGTAATATAACAATAAAATGTAACCGTATCCTTTTTACCCTTTTACTTACTTTTTACTCTAGAACTCCTCACTCGGACATTGGGTTTACCTTATTTGAAGAAAGTTTTATGCTAACGACAAAAGAACTTATTGAAGAGGCCGAATCCCTCCCCTGTAACAACTATCAAGGAAAATGCCAACAACCCTAAAAACTATACATAGAAAAACAAGTATTGTCCTGAAGAGGGGGGGAAGAATTTTTCCTTCCATAAAAGGATATCTATTGGGCAACAAAATAAGCACCTATTGGTTTGTGAAAAGAGTTAACTTTGGTGATTTACTAACGCCCCTCATACTAAAATACTATGGTTTTTCTCCAGTCTGGTATCCTATGCAACAAGCACAAGTATTATCAACAGGGAGCATTCTACAAAGGACTCCAGAAGACTATTCCGGGCACATTATCGGTTCTGGATTAATTAAGGACACTACGCGTTGTTTCAAAAAAGCCAAAATCTGGGCAGTTAGGGGTAAACTTACAAGGGAAAGAATCAATGCTCCTAAAGCTACAGCATTGGGAGATCCAGGATTGCTATCGTCAAAATTACTTCAACAAAGGCAAAGCCGGCATTATGCATTAGGCATTGTCCCACATTTTGTTGATCAAGAAGATCCACGGATTGTACTGATTAAGAAAAGGTATAAAAAAGATGTTTTGGTAATAGATGTCGCACGGAAGCCACCAGCAGTGTTTAAAGATATTGACAAATGCGATTGCATATTTTCCTCTTCTCTGCATGGCATAATCGTTGCTGATTCCTTCAACATTCCGAATGCCTGGATTTATCTGTCAGACAAGTTGAAAGGTAAGGGATTCAAATTTCATGACTACTTCTCTTCAACTGGAATAACTCGCAACCCTCTGTATTTGGATGGAACTGAAAACTTGTCACAAATGCTGAAGAATTCGCATAAACCTCCTGAGGTGATGATAGAGGGACTAAAGGAAAGACTTGATAGTACATTTCGATGTTTTAGTAACTTTTTTACATCGAAATAACTGTGGCTTAAGCTGCATTATGTACATATTGATAAAGATATGGATTGTTTAGCTTTGTTGAGAGAATATTTATAAGAATTATAAACGATAACCCATTTCTTTCAGGCCTCAATTCAAATGTCAGAAACAACCAACACTGTTTCGATATTACTCTCTTTACAGGCTTTAATAATTCGAACCGCAATTTCTCCTCTGTTGGCAATCAAGACCCTATTTTTTTCCATAATCCTTTCGCTATCTT
>JAXHUS010000281.1:0-7948 GCA_034189305.1 Thermodesulfobacteriota bacterium
CGGAGTGTAGCAAGGATAAATAGCAAATTTGCCGGCACTAACCAGATGTTGGTTGTAGTGCGTGGAGAGAAGCCTGAAGCCGTTAAAAATCCCCAGATTATCATGAAAATAGAAGCCTTGGAGAGAAGCGAAAAGGAAGACCCCAGGGTAGGGGGCAGTATATCAGTAGTCTCTCTCATAAAAAATTTACATAAGTGCTACCACTATGATTGTCCCAAATGGTTTTTTGTTCCTGAAGAGGATTATTTAATTTCAGGTTATTTTAGAAATCTTCTGGAAAGTGGTGAACCAGGGGATTTCAATAGATTTGCAGACTGGTCTTTTCAATATGCCAGTATTAACTTTTTTTTAAAAGACCATAAGGGAGATACTATAAGACATGTAATTAAAAGAGTTAAAGATTTTATTAGCAAAAATACTCTACCCGGTGCCAGTTTTGAATTAGCCGGTGGATTCATCGGTCTGGTGGCAGCGGCCAATGAAGTTATTGCCAGATCCCATGAAATAAATCTATTTGTCATTCTATCTCTCACGTATATTTTTTGCGCCTTAGCTTACCGGTCTTTCGTCGGTGGTATTCTTTTTATAATTTCTCTTTTAATAGCCAATATTTTTACTCTGGCAGTGATGGCAGTGAGTGAAATAGGTTTAAATGTAAATACCATACCTGTTATTACCCTGGGGATTGGATTGGGTGTAGACTACGGCCTTTATGTTGTAAGCCGGATTAAAGAGGAATATGTCCGGCAAAAGAATTTAGAAATGGCCGTTATTACCAGTATATCTACAGCGGGAAAAGCAGTGGTCTATACCGCCACCCTAATCACCTTTGGTGTTGTTTTATGGTATTTCTCACCTTTAAGATTTCAGGCGGAGATGGGGCTTCTTTTAGCATTGGTACTGATAATGAATATGCTGGGGGCAATCTTTTTAATACCAACACTTATCTATTTCGTAAAACCCAGATTTATAAAGTCATTGAGGAGGTGATAAAAATATTTTTTATAAATAAAAAAGGAAACAAAGAGAAGATAAATGTTTAATCTAAAGAGGGGAGAAAAAAATGCAAAGAATAGCAAATTTTTTATGTATGACCATTATGTGTGTTATTCTCTTTTTGGGAGTGGTGCCTGCTCTGGGTGATTCTGTAAAGCCGGGCGATGTAATAGGACCCCACAACTGGGAAAAGGTTAAGGGGTTAGTCCCTACCGGACTTTTACCGGATATTAAGCAAGGCAGCACCCTTGAAGTAAAGGCAACGGTTCCCATCACATTTCCAAAAGAATTTATGGAAGCAACCCGTAATTATGCAGGAACAGCAAAAACTGACTCCAGAGGATGGCTCAAAAACTATTTAGCCGGTCTACCCTTTCCCGACTTGAATACCAATGAGACCGGGATTGGAGATAAATTAATCTGGAATTTCAGGTGGAGATACCAGGGGGATGATTACCTTACCGGAATGTCTTACACCCCTGAAAGGGGATGGTATGAGGCCAGGACCCATAATTGGTGCTGGGACAAAGAAAATCGAGAGATAGATCTGGGTCAGGGGCACGTTGACCTTAAACCCATGGGAAGGACGCAATTAAATCCAAAACCTCTGTTACCCGGTCAGGAGGGAGTAGAAGATTACGGAATGCTGGTGGGATCTTACCCCAGAGATAAGAGGGGAGAGGTGGTTGTCACTAAAAGGTATTGTGATCCTGATAAATTTGATGATATGTACAAATATATAATAACTATCCGTAGAATAAGGCGGCTTCCTACCCAGGAAAGAGGTGCTACTATGGCTCCAACAATCTTTTGCATGGATGATTGGAGGTATTTTTGGGGGAAGATTGAGCATTTTAAATATAACTACCTTGGCGAAAAAAAGATGCTGGCAATAGCAACCAGAGAGGGTTGTAAGCTTGATTATAAATTCTGGTGGCCGACAGGCGAAAAATGGGAGTTAAGGGATGTGTACATACTGGAACAGATACCCAGGAAGGATATATATCCCAAATACCCTTACAGTAAGAGGATTTTTTATCTTGATAAAGATAGCTATATGCCCTGGTTTATAGAGATGTATGACAGAAAAGGAGAGTACTGGAAGGTAGAAATTAATCCTCACGGGTATTTTACTAATTGGGATGGAAAGAGAGATTTTTTAGGTATGGGTACTACAGGTAAAGATCTGCAGTCAGGTCACAGAACCAGCTGCCAGGTTTTTGGGACCCATAATAACACCGGACTTACAGCAGATCACTTTTCTCTCTCAAAAATGATTGAAATATCAAGGATGGGGGTATTTCGTCCCTAATGCAATTATAATTTTAAGGAAAGGAGAGAAAAAATGGAGAGAAAGATATTAAACATTTTATTAGTGATGTTTTTATTGATGGGTTTGTCACTCTGGAAGTCAGAATCTGTTTTTGGCATTTCTATAGTCACTGACATGGGGGAAATCAAAATAGGGGGATATATTGAAAACTATTCAGGGATAAGACTTGGGCAGGCAGGACAGGGAAAGCTGACCATGTTTCGCAACACTTTTCAACCTGAATTTTTATTTGATTTTGGTCCGACGGCAAGATTTTATCTTTCTGCCAGGTTTGTAAAGGAAGGTAGTTATGAAATGGAAGATAGATTTAGAGATAGGATGGGACTTCCTCACCTTGACGATGACTATTATGATGAAACTGATTTTGAAGCCAGGGAGCTTTATCTGGATCTGGAAATGACAGATAAACTAAGTTTCAGGATTGGAAAGCAGTTCAATATCTGGGGGGAAACGGATGTTTTCAGGCTGTTGGATGTAATAAATCCTTCTGATAGTTCATGGGCGCCCCCGGCTTTGATGCCCCTTGAAGATACCAGGACTCCTCTCTGGGCCGGGAGGACTATCTATAGATTTAACCCTAATAGTTTCTTAGAGTTGGTGGTAAATCCCATGTTTGACGAAAAAGAAGACAGGGTGAACGAGGGCGCTCCTACAGGAGGCAGGTGGCAGAGGCAGTCTGAGGAAAGGTTAAGTGGGGCTGCCCTGAGCATGACATTATATCCGGGTATGACGCAGGATATTATGACTTCCGGTCCTCCTGCAGGTCCTCCAAACGTCAAGGTTAAGATACCTGATTCTGGTATGGAACATGGGCGGGCAGGATTAAGGTTTATGAGCACATTTAAAGGGGTTACCTATACATTAGCATATTACTACGGCCATAATTTGTCACCGGTCGTTTATTATGACGGCTATTCCGGAAATATTCCGCAGTTTTCTGTACGCTTCGACAGACAACACATATTAGGCTTTTCATTCAACTATTTTGAGGACAGAATTACACAAATGGTATATCGAGGTGAATTTGCCCTCTACCCGAATAAACCTTATAATACCTTTAATCCCTGGGAAAAGGATGCTGTAATTGATAGAGACCTCCTGTCAACGTGCCTGGGAATTGATAAGATGATGATAATACCATTTCTTCACCCGGAAGAGCCCACCACTCCTTTTATCATCTCCGCTCAGGTTTTTACGGATATACTGCTTGATAGTGAAAAAGACCTTCACGTTCCAACCTACCTAACTGAGATTGAAAAATTGACTGTTCACTTTACCCTGAAAATCGACACGGAGTATTTTTATCAGCAATTAGTGCCGTCTATTATTATAGCCTATGATACGGAAGGAGATGGAATAGTAATGCCTTCCATCCAATATAAGCCAAATTGGGATGAAAGGTGGTGGGTGAAATTGACCTATGGAAATTATTTTGGGGACCATTATGATTGGCTGGGTCTCTGGAAAGACCAGGATTCCCTCTGGCTGCAGACGAGATTTATGTGGTAGAAAAGGTAAGATTTCAAAATTTGAAAGGAGTTCAAAAAATGGATAGGTTTATTAATAAAGAAGCTATTTTAACCCCAAGGGTTAAAAAGTTAAAAGAGGGCTATCTAAATACTCCTGTGTACATTTCTTCAGATAGAAGTCGGATATTAACTGAATATTGGAAAGAGACGGAAGGTAGTCTTGAATCCATATATATCAAGAGGGCTAAGGCATTCGAGAGAATTATGGAGGAAATGAAAATTAATATTTTTGAGGGTGAGCTTATTGTGGGCGGAATGACCCATTACCGGAGAGGCTGTAATTTTTATCCGGAATGGCAGTGTGAATGGCTGGAAAATGAAATAGATGAGATTGGGGAAATGTCGGGGAATTATACCAAAATCAAGGATGAGTCTACAAGGAAGCAGCTTTTGGACCAGACAAACTATTGGAAAGGGAGAGATATACTTACGGTCTGTAAAAAAACCTGGAGGGATATATATGGAAGTGCTCCGGAGGATACGCAGGATTGCAGAGTTAATATTGACTACACCCCCCATCCAGGCCCAACTCGTAAGATACCCGATCATCCAAAAATACTGAATATGGGTTTAACGGGAGTCATGGCTGAAATAGAAGAAAAACTGAATGGTTTTAAGCCAATTACATGTGAAGATATTAAAAAGTGGAATTTGTGGAAGGCTATGCTTATTACCTGCAATGCTGTAATTAAATTTGCCGGAAGATACAGCCGTATGGCAAAAGAGATGGCAGATAATGAAAAGGATTCCAAGAGAAAAGAAGAGTTAGAAAAAATTTCTGAGATATGCAGGTGGGTACCTGAAAATCCACCGCGCACATTCTGGGAAAGCATTCAATGTTTTTATTTCATCCATATAGCAATTGGTATTGAGGCTACCCTTTCAGGAAATTCACCTGGAAGGTTCGATCAGTACATGTATCCCTTCTATAGAAGGGATATAGAGGAAGGTTCCCTGAACGGAGAGAAGGCCGGTGAGCTTCTGGCGTGTCTATGGATCAAGTTCAATGAATACCATTATCTGCAAAAGGGGAGTGTATCCGGATTTGTCCAGGGTTCACCCTTTCAGAATTTATGCATAGGAGGAATAAAACCGGAAAATGGAGAAGATGCATCCAATGAACTTTCAATGTTGATCCTGGAGGTTACACAGCATGTTAGATTACCTCAGCCCACTGTTTCTGTAAGATACAATGATAAGCTCAAGGAAGATTTTCTTCTTAAAACAGCGGAAACAGTCAGGAGTGGAGGGGGGCAGCCCACCTTCTTTAATGACAAGTATGCCTTTTCCGTACTGCCATATTATGGAATTCCCGTGTATGAGGTAAGGAACTGGGCGCCCGTTGGCTGTGTGGAGATGTCAATTCCTGGTTGCGCCTCTTTATTCTGGGGCACCGGGTTTATAGCAATACCTAAATGTCTGGAATGGGTGCTTCACAATGGATTTGATCCGTATATCAAGAAGCAGGTGGGAAAGGAAACCGGCGATCCTTTAAACTTTACCAGCTTTGAACAGGTGTGGGAAGCCCTTACAATTCAGATAGGCTGGGTAATGGAGGTTAGTGCCTTTCTTACCGCACAAAGTGAAACCAATTATCCTGCTGAATATGCACCTGTGATTTTCCATTCAGTAACAACCAATGACTGTATTAAAGATGGCAGGGAAATAAATCAAGGAGGGGCAAGATATACATTTTTTAATGGCATGGCACCCGTTGGGATGATGACGGGTACAAATTCTCTAATTGCAATAAAGAAACTGGTGTTTGAAGATAAAGTAATAAGCATGAAAGAACTTATAGAAGCTCTTGATGCAAATTTCCAAGGGAAGGAAGAGATTAAAAAACTCTGTTTGGATGCCCCCAAATATGGTAATGACGATAATTATGCAGATGAAATGGCCCAGAGGCTATTCAAGGTATGCAACGAGTTGGTCACCAAACACACAAATCCCTTTGGAGAAACACTCCATAATCTATATGCCGGAATTACCGCACATTATTACCATGGGGCAGCAACCGGTGCCACTCCTGATGGCAGGGTAGCTTATTATCCATACGGTGATGGTAGTGTTTCACCGGTTCAGGGCACGGATAAAAAGGGGCCTACCACGGTAATAAGGTCGGCAGGCAAGATAGACGCTGCCCCGTCTTTTTGTACATTATTCAATCAAAAATTTCATCCTTCAGCCCTAAATGATATGGATGGATTGAAGAAGTTTTTAGCTTACTTAAAAACCTACATGGATTTAGCCGGCTATCATATTCAGTTTAACTGTGTAGATCGGGAGACGTTGTTGAAGGCCAAAGAACGCCCTGATGAATATCGGGATTTAGTAGTAAGGGTAGCAGGATTTTGCCATTTTTTTACACATCTGTCTCCCTTAATTCAGGATGAGATTATTGAAAGAACCGAACAGAATTGGTGATTAAACATGAAGTTTTCAGGAATTTCGCTTTTTCCTCAGGGAAAGTCCGGGGGGGGATAAGGGCAGGATGATTGATCGGCTTACTTGAGAAGCTATAGAGGTGAGTGCCGAAACCAGGAAAGAAGTACAAAAAATTTAGTTATGATTTTTAAGATAACGTCTATGGTCTATCGGTTATGTTGTTCTTCAACAACAGCAGGCTTAAGCCTGCTGTTGACTAAACCTGAGTACCGAAACGACTTGCGCAATCCTAACCCTTTTAAAAATATTTATAAGCCGGCAAAAGGAAATTCCTATACCATTAAATTAATACTTTAACCATGATAAGAGTGAAAAGAATACATAAGGAGGGGTTACTAAAATTATGAGTGAATTTGTTTTAAATAGTGAGGATAAAAAGCAGATTATCTTATACGAATTGATAAAACGTTCCCAAAGGCTGGGAAAGGAGTCCATAAGCTCTTTTGTTAAACGACTTATGACAAAATATCAATATCGTAAGGGATCGGAACGTTATTTTTGGAAAGCAATAAAAGAATTGGAAGATGAGGCAAAGCTTATACGTTTACGCCAGGGTAAAAGGAAGATACTTCTTCTTACTCAAAAGGCAAGAACTACTTTTAATTTTCCGGATACCATGACGCATTTAGCCAGTGGCAGAAGGGTTAATAACCTCAATAGGAAAGCTTTTTCAGAACTTAAAGCAGAAACGGGTTAATAATAATAAATAGTTTATAATATTTTAACAGTTTACGGAGATCAGTTGACAGAGTACAAAAAAACTTTAAATTCAGGAATTATTGATATTTGGTGTTATGGAAAGGTTTAATAGCAAATAAAGTTTTTTTGAAAAAAGCTTAGATGAGAACTGATCCCTGACCCCTGTGAACTATTACGTAATATTTTTTATTGTTTATATATATAAAGGAGAAGTGTTATGAAAGTCTTGGGGATACTGGGTTCGCCCAGGGGAAGATCAGGGAATACAGGCCAATTACTTGACAGACTGATATACAAAGTTAAGGAGTTGGGTGTTGAGGCAGAACTAATAGTGCTAAAAGACCTCACGATAAATTACTGTGTAGGCTGCGATGAATGTCGGAAGGTGGGTAATTGTAAACAGAAGGATGATTTTCTGGAAGTAAAAGAGAAGATACTCAGTGCTGATGGAATAGTCATGGGAAGCCCTGTTTATGCTTTTCAGGTAACTGCCCAGATGAAAACCCTTATTGACCGGTTATGCTCTATCGGCCATTATTTGCCTTTTCAAGGAAAATATGGGGCATCCGTTGCAGTGGCCGGGGGAGTAGGGGAAGAGGATGTCATTAAATATTTAAATACCTTTCTTCACAGGTTCGGCGCTTTTGTAGTGGGGGACATGGGAGCAAAGGCCATTGACCCAGGTGAATTCCGGGATGCAGCAGGGGCATTTAAGGAGGCAAGTGCATTGGGTCAGGAGCTGGTTAATGCCCTTAGAGAAAAAAGAGAGTACCCTGAACAGGCAGCGGAACTTATCCACTTTAAAGAAGTTTTAAAAAATAATGTAATACTAACAAAAGGAGCATTATGGAAGGCAGAATATGCTTATTGGGAAAAGATGGGATGGCTTTGAGATTATGTGCTTTGTGTGTATTAAGAGAAAAAAGGAAAATGTATGAAAAGA
>JAXHUS010000282.1:0-9072 GCA_034189305.1 Thermodesulfobacteriota bacterium
CCAAATTTATATCTACAAGGGCCCGGGATAGCTTCCGTACTGCCGGAACCAGCTGATGAATTTTAGACTTTGTGCCCCCCGGCAATAACCCCATTTGGTTCTTAATCGCACCGGTAAGCACGGTTAAAGTGTGGGTCTTAAGTTTCGGCAATGTAATCCTTACATCTATTTTCAATAACTCTTCAGGTATCCATATATTTTGTATAATTTCCCCGGGAATTTCCTTTTTATGTAAAGTCATTGCATCAAAGTTTTTTAATTCAGCCCCTTCTTCTTTTGCAACTTTTGCAATTCCTGATGCCTCAAAGGCTTTATTTGTAAGACCTACAAGGCCTGAGGAATCCCCTACAAGGGGTTTACCCCCCTTTTCCTTTACAATCCGAATCATTGCCCGAACAAATTCGGGGTGGGTATTTAATGCACGATCAGGAGGCGCTCCTTTCATTAAATTTACTTTCAGCAGAACCCTTTTATCATAAAAAGACGGCACGTTGTCCAGAAGATTAATGGCCTTTTCTATTCCCGCTTTTACGTCTTTATAATCCCTTGTATATATAAAGCTTACCTTTGACATTAGTTAGAAGGGACGGCTCCATTTTGATATTTTACGGAAATATTTCTTTCTTACCACTTTATCGTGATATATTTTAAAATCATCATCTTTTACGGATTTGCTTTCCTGTCTGAATATCATCTCCAAAAACGCAAAAAACTTTCTTTTAAATTCTTCCCATGATTTAACCCTCATAGTCTGTTTCAATAAATATCCGAGCCTGAAATGATAACGGATATATGCTTTCCTGGTTATTTTATCAATTTCTTCATTGGAAAGTTCTATCCAGGGTCTTGGCAGAGGTTTTTCTTCCACTTTTCCCAGGATATAATCCTGCCAGTAATCAACTCCCGTCCGGTTTTTAAGGTCCTTCCACAAAGAAGTGAGGGGCTTGGCCGTTGTTTTGGAGAACTGTACATAATCCAGGTCCAGTTTCTTTGCAAACTTTAAAGTTTGCTTTATCATCTTTTTCGTTTCACCCGGATTTCCTATCATAAAAAAACCCAGGGATCGAATTCCAATTTCATTTGTCAGCCGTATGGTTTTTCTTATCTGATCCAGGGTAATGCCTTTATTGATTCTGTCTAAAATCTCCTGAACCCCGGATTCGATTCCAAAATAAATTCTGCTGAAACCCGCTTTTCTCATCTTTACCAAAAGACTTTCATCCACTGAGTCAATCCTTGCCCTGCAGGCAAAAGTCATATCAAGTTTTTTTTCAATCAATCCTTCACATATTTTTAAGGCACGTTTACGATCTATCAAGAATTCATAGTCAAAAATATCTATCTCCCTTATCTTAAAGGAATGGTAACATTGCTCAATTTCTTCCAGAACCTTAACGGACGATCTGGGATTATAGGGAGTTCGTCCCGCTTCACAAAATAAACATCCCCTGGGGCAGCCTTTACTGGTTACCATCACGGTAAAATTTCTCCTTTCCGTCGGAAACTCGGCATAAAGCTCGTTTGGAAGGAGATGGCGGGCGGGAAAAGGATAATCATTAAAATTTTCAGGAGGGTCATGCTGAGGGGTTACGATTATTTTATTGTTTTCTTTGTAGGAAAGCCCGGGAACTGAGGAGAAATTTCTGTCCCCTTCCAGTTCGGAGAGAAGCATGGGCAATGTATAATATGCGGAATTTACAACGCCAAAATCTATCTCCGGCGGAGTTACAGATTCGGCAGGATAAACCCTGAGATTATATCCTCCGACCATTACGGGCACTTTAAGGTGTCCTTTTAAGAACCTGATCCATTCCAGTGTTTCCCTGAACATATAAGTGGTCATCATGAATCCGAGGATGTCCGGCTGAAATTCCTTAAGTCTATCCAGCGTTTCCTCTTTTGTCAGGCGTAATGTTCTGGAATCCACTAAAATTACTTCATGTCCGGCACGCTCTGCAATGGCCGCAACCCAGGTAAGACTTAACGGCGGGAAAAGCCCGAAATAACGCTGGACGATCTTAAGATTTTCTTCGTGAAGCTTGTATGAGAAGGGATTAAAAACCAGGCCTATTTTCATATATTATAACCAAGAACCGCAGTAAGTTGGAGATTTAAGTGCATGATTCAGTATCTTTAAAAATTTCCTGCGGGGGATATCCCTTGCACCAAAGGACATCAGATGCCTGGTAGTTACCTGACAATCAATAAGTGTAAAATCCCATTCCTTAATTTTTTGGACGAGCTTTATAAAAGCAACTTTAGATGCATTTGAAATTTTTGTAAACATAGATTCTCCAAAAAAGACTTTTCCTAAAGAAACACCATATAATCCGCCCGCTAAATTGCCTTCCTGCCAGCATTCAATAGAGTGGGCAAAACCTGAATAATGGAGTTTGCAGTATGCATCTATCATTTCTTTTCCAATCCATGTACCGGCCTGTCTTTTCCTGTGAACTTTTGCACAGGATTCTATAACATCTTTAAATGCCTTATCAAAAGAAACTTCAAAAAAATTCTTTTTCACAATCCTTTTTAACCTTTCACTTATATGAAGTTCATCAGGGAAAAGCACAAGGCGGGGATCCGGAGACCACCACAGGATAGGAGAATCATCGGAAAACCATGGGAAAATGCCCATCCGGTAGGCTAATATCAGGCGTTCTTCACTCAAGTCGCCTCCTACTGCAAGCAATCCATCCTTTCTTGCCAATTCCGGGGGAGGAAATACTTTGTTTTCGGAAAGAAAAAAAACTGGCATGGGTCAGGAAAATTGAAATTTCAGTGTATCCTCTTCCAGATATATAAAAACTCTACCCCCCTTTGCTATCTGACCAAAAAGAATTTCCTCGGATAACCTGTCTTTAATCTCCGTCTGAATCAACCTTACAAGGGGACGTGCCCCATAAATAACGTCATAACCTTTTTTCGCCAGCCAGGTCCTTGCTTCTTCCGAAATTGAGATTAACACCTTCTTTTCTTCAAGCTGACTGGTAAGTTCTTTTATAAATTTATCCACTACCTGTTCCATTATTACGGTAGAAAGGGTATTAAAAGGTACGATGGCATCCAGCCTGTTCCTGAATTCAGGACTGAATATTTTCTCTATAGCCTTTTCTCCTTTTCCTGCAGGCCCTTTTTCATCCTCAATGCCAAAGCCGATGGAATATGCACTCATTTCCCTTGATCCGGCATTAGACGTCATAATTAATATAACATTACGGAAATCTGACTTTTTTCCATTATTATCGGTAAGGGTTGCATAATCCATTATCTGAAGGAGAATGCTGAAAATATCCGTATGAGCCTTTTCAATCTCATCCATAAGAACCAAACTGTATGGGTGTTTACGAACCTCCTCCGTCAAAAGGCCGCCCTGGTCAAAACCTATATAACCCGGTGGGGCGCCGATTAAGCGAGCAACCGCATGCTTTTCCATATATTCACTCATATCAAATCGAATGAACTTGACTCCAAGGATACTTGCAGTCTGTTTTGCAACTTCGGTTTTTCCCACACCCGTTGGGCCTATAAAAAGATAGGAACCTATCGGTTTATCAGGGGTTGCCAGACCCGCTCTGGAACGTTTTATTGCGGTGGCAAGCATTTTAATTGCCTTATCCTGACCAAACACCTTTTCTTTGAGACTTTCCTCTAACATTTTAAGCTGGAGTTTATTAGAGACTGAAACGCTTCGCGTAGGAATTTTAGCAATATTTGCAACCACCTTCTCAATATCCAGGGGCGTTATAAGTTTTTTTGCCTTCATAACCTTTTTTAATTTCAAAAAGGCCCCGGCTTCGTCAATAACATCTATAGCTTTATCCGGCAGATAACGGTCGTTTATATAACGTGCCGAAAGTTCCGCCGCCGCCTTTAAGGCGGATATTGTATATTTTATACCGTGGTGCTCTTCATAGTATGACTTTAAACCCTTTAATATTTGAAAGGTTTCATGGGTAGTCGTTTCAGATATTTCAATCTTTTGAAAACGTCTTGAAAGTGCCCTGTCCTTTTCAAAATAGTTTTTATATTCTTCATATGTGCTTGAACCGATACACCGCAAATCACCTGAAATCAATACCGGTTTAAGAATATTCGAGGCATCCATTGATCCGCCGCTTGTAGCACCGGCCCCCACAATTGTATGGATTTCGTCAATAAAGAGGATGGCCTGGTTTTTTTTTCTTAAGGCAGAAATTACCCCTTTTAATCTGGATTCGAATTCTCCCCGAAATTTGGTTCCTGCAAGCAATGCCCCCAAATCAAGGGTAAAAATTTCTGAATTCTGCATAATTTCCGGCACTTCTTTTTTAGAAATTTTTAGGGCCAATCCTTCAACTATAGCGGTTTTACCCACACCGGGATCCCCGATAAAAATCGGGTTATTCTTTTTCCTTCTGCATAGTATCTGAATTGTCCTCTCTATTTCTCCTTTTCTTCCGATGAGGGGATCAATTTTTCCCGAGGATGCCTTCAGGATTAAGTTTTGAGTAAATGCTTTTAAGGGATCGAATGCGGGTTTTGCCTTTTCTTTTTGAGAAACCTGTTCTTCTTTGCCATCTAAAGTCCTGGCTATACCGTGAGAAATATAGTTAAGCACATCAATCCTTGTTATACCCTGTGATTCAAGAAAATAAACCGCAGATGAGTTTTCTTCATAAAATATTGCCGCAAGAATGTCCCCTGCATCCATCTCTTTTTTCTCGGCGGATTGAATATGTAATAATGCCCTTTGTAAAACCCTTTGCACGGCTAAAGTTTGTTTCGGTTCCAAATCTATTTCTTCTGAAATCTTTTCCAGTTTTACTTTGAAGAATTCTTCAAGTCTTCCTTTTAACTCATCAATATTACCACCGCAGTTTTCTATTATTTCTCTCCCCCTTTTATCATTGAGAATTGCAAAGAGGACATGCTCTAAACAAAGGAATTCATGTTTCCGGGAACGAGCTTCCTGAACAGCAGATTTTAAAGTAATCTCCAGTTCTTTACTGATCATCTTTTATGTCCTTATCTTCAATTATGCTTCTTCTATGCTGCACTGCAAAGGAAATTCATTTTCACGGGCAAGATAATGGACCATTGCCACTTTAGTTTCCGCAATTTCTGCGGTATAAACTCCGCATACACCATAGCCTTTTTTATGGACCTGCATCATAATGTGAAATGCTTCGGAATGTTGTTTATTAAATACAGTTTTTAGAACATGAACCACAAAATCCATGGTAGTATAATCGTCATTATGGAGAATCACCTTATACATGGACGGTTCTTTCAGTTCTTTTTCGGTGGAAGTCAGAACATCATCCTTATATATGGTTTCCGGTACATCCATTAAGAAGTTTCCCTCATTTCTCTTTTTCGAACTGCCTATTTTAAAAAAGTATGGAAATAATATATTATACTGTTTAATTATCTTTTGATTCAGGCTTCTTTTTCTTCTCAATTAAGATTGCACAATCAGGACAATAAGTTTCACATGTGGCACATGCTACGCAACTTTCTTCATCTTTAGGTTTTACTGTGGGGGTATCGTAAATTCCTAAAACATCGACCTGCCATACAATAACTTCCTTTGGACATTTTTCAATACATAAGCCACAACCTTTACAAAGTTCCGGAAATAAGCTAAAGGTTGACTTTTCAGTTTCGTAAGATACAAATCTCCATTCTCTCATTATTATTTCTCCCTTATAACACCTCTTCTACAAGTGACATTCCTGACTCCAGGGCCTTAAAATTTAAATCCTTCAGGTCCGGGTTTTTTAGAAATTTTTCTTTAAGAGATTCCTGCAAGGCATATTTTACCGAATCCACGCCCAAAATTCCCGTTACCTTTATTACCGTCCCAAGGATGATAATATTAAACACCCTTGAGCTAAGCTCTTTATTTGCAACATCTGTAGCAGGTATTCCCAGTATTTTTCTGGCGGCATAATCCGGGCTTTCTGCTACCCTTGTATTATCATAGATAAAAATGGTATCAGGACCAACATATTGCTTTGTCCTTACCACAGCTCTCTTGCTTAAAGCAATTACAATATCACTAATTTTAAATTTTGGCGCTCCTATTTCACTATCGGATATCTGAACAAAAGAAAGAGAAACTCCCCCTCGCTGTTCCAATCCAAAATTCGGAAGATAACACGCATTTTTCCCCTCGTTAAAGGCAGCATTTACCATAATTTGAGCAATGGCCTGAACTCCCTGTCCACCTTCTCCAGCTAAGGCTATTTTTGCCATTTTATTTTCCCTCCTTTTGTTCCAACGGGTTATTTATTTCTCCGGGTTTGAAATATTTTGTCATTACTTTGTCCAGGTGTTCCCAGGTTTCCTTAGCATTTGTCCGCCAGTTTGTGGGGCAGCAGGATAGCACCTCAAGGAAAGAAAATCCTCGATTATCCAGATTATTTTGAAAACCCCTTGTAACAAATCTCTTTAGCTGGCGGAAATTAGATACAATTCCCCTGGCTGCATAAACATCTTTTGACCCTATTGCAGCGATCATTTCCGGTCCCTGCATGGGCCAGCCGTATTCTTCCACCTTCTTACCGTATGGGGTAGTCTCTGTTTTCTGGTCAGGCAGGGTAGTTGGAGCAAGTTGTCCGCCCGTCATTCCATAAACAGTATTATTTGCAAGGATACAGAATATCTTTTCATTTCTCAGGGCTGAACTTACCAGATGCTGAGAACCAATTGCATATCCACCCCCATCTCCGAAGATACCAAGGCACATCTTTTCAGGCACGGCCCTTTTTACTCCATAGATTACCGGAGTAGTTCTTCCATGGTGGGTCTGGATTGTATCGAAATTAAAAAAATTGTAGCTTAAAAGACTGCACCCGATGTCTATTCCATAAATCATCCTGTCTCTGATATCCAGTTCATCCACAACCTGGGCCACAGCTTTAAATATTATGCCGTATCCGCATCCCGGGCAGAATAGGTGTGGTTTTGAATCTTCAAACCATCCATCCGGTATTTTTGGTCTCTTTTGTACCATTTAAATTCCTCCTTGATTATATTTTCTACTTTTTTAATAATGCCTTTACTTCCCGTTCGATATCTGTGGCTACTATACCCATACCAGGTAAAAAATAACCTGAAATCGGTGTGGTTAGACCATAACAATATGCTTTTATCTGTCTTTCCAGTTGTCCCAGTGATGATTCGGCAACCAGCACCTTCTTTGCATTCTTTACAGCGTTTCTTAAGGCTTTTACATCCATAGGTCGAACCGTAACGGGACGAAAGTATCCCACATTCAACCCATCTTTCATCATTTCCTTTACCGCTTCGTGAATAGAACGAAATACTACCCCGTGTCCTATTACCAGTACATCAGGATTTTCTGTATTCTTCCCTTCACTTTCTGTTATTTCACCGGAAATACGGTCAAACTCCATCTGATATTTAATACACACATCATAGAGTTCTTCTTCCAGACTATAAATATTTACAAGGTGGACAGGAGGACGGTCTACCCCCGGCTTTCCAGGCATTCCCACCATCGGTTGTGGTTCCACCATTTTTATTCCCCTTTCTTCCGGATCGTAAATAGTAAGCGCCTCCCTTAATTCTGCCTGATAGCCATCGCCCATAACATAGGTGGGAAACCTGTATGTCCATGCAGTATTAAAAGCCTTAATTGTATAATCGTATATTTCCTGATGATTACAGACTGAATAAACGATCCTCCATCCCTCACCGTTACCGCCATAAGTTGTGAGGGTTAATTCCTGCTGGGAGTATATAACGGTACCACTGCTTGGACCCCCGCGCTGTTGAATGATAAAAACCGCGGGTATTCGCATTGCTTCAGCCATACTCTGGGGTTCTTGCATCAAGGCATTGCCCGGCCCTGCCGTTGCGGTAAAAGATTTTTTTCCGGCCAATGCTCCGGCACAGTTTGCAAATCCTGCTGAAATCTCATCTTCAGTTTGAAGAAATTTACGGTTATAGGGTGGAATAATTCGGGACCAGGTATGCATAACCTGATTTTGAGGAGTAATGGGATACCCGTACATAATATCGGCTCCACCTGCCAGGGCAGCCCAGGCTACCGTTTCGTTACCGGTAAGAAAAGCTCTTTTTTCACCTTCAACCGGTTTTTTGTTAGACATTCCTTTTTCCTCCTTTCTATGTATAAAGTTACCAATAAGCGTTACCCATATATAATGTCAATGGCCAGACTGGATTGCCCATAAAGTCAGCCGGACCAATTTTTTCCGCCAGCTTTTTTTCTACAGTTGTAGATATCACAGGGACCCCTAAAATCTTTGATGCCTCAGAAACTATTATGATTCCCTCGTTTATGATTGTAATATCCGTTTTATCCCCCCAGTGGCTATTATTTATAATACCATTTATTTTGCCGAATTCTTTCACATACTTAACAATTCCGGTGACAGTAGAAGTAAGGGGTTTGCAAATATTTACCACCCCAAAAATATTTAATCTGCCTTCGGCATTATCTTCTAAAAGGTTAAATATTTCAGCGCCGTAAGTCCCATAGCCCACATCAAAAACAATATTGCCCTTTCTATGTAATGCCCATAGCATATCCGACCTTAATAAGGAACTCGCTTCACCTAACCCCATAAAAGTATTTTTTCCCCATGCGATAACTTTAAGCCCAAGATTCTCCAGGGTATCCTTAATGGGTCTTAAAGTATAAAACGGATTTACAAGGTCAAAGTCTACTAATGTTATCGGGACTTCTTCCGTAGCCCTTAAATACAAAGAGCGATTAATGGCTACTTCACTTTTTCCACTTGCAAACTCTCCGACATAAGCCTCGGCTTTACGCTCTTTAGTTATATAGTTCCTCCTTCATTCTATCGTTGTTCTTCCTTTTAAAGCTTTAATTAAAGTTACCTGATCGGTATATTCAATATCCCCGCCTGTGGGTATCCCCTGGGCAATTCTCGTTACCTTTGTTCCCATCGGCTGAATAAGATTTGCAAGATAAAGGGCTGTCGCTTCTCCTTCAGCATTGGGATTGGTTGCAATAATTAATTCCTTAACCTCGCTTTTTTTCAGTCTTGCTAAGAGTTCATCCATTTTTAAATCTTC
>JAXHUS010000283.1:0-3920 GCA_034189305.1 Thermodesulfobacteriota bacterium
ATCATCCCAAGCATCCTTTCACTTCCTGCTTCAGCCCCTAATGGAATGGTACAAAGACCGGCATTTACCAGACAATGATTAAGTTGAAAACCAAAGGCATGCATAGACTGGGCAAACAGGTTGGCCACCAGGTCACCCGGTTTCAATCCCACCCAGTCAAAGATGCGGCCCATGGACTGCTCCATGATTTTAATATCATTGTTGGTAGCAAGATAAGTGAAGGTTGGTGTCCCGGTGGTCCCTCCGGTAGAGCTTATCCATAAAATTTTTTCCGGGGGGGCACACAGATAGGTACCATATGGATGACCAAGCTTATCTATAGATTCTTCCTGACTGGCCCTTTCTTCTTCTTTGCCGCCCATAATGGGCAAATTTTGAAAGTCCTTCCATGTCTTCACATCTTCAGGTTGTACCCCAATTTCGTCAAATTTTTTTCTGTAGTATAAGGGGGAATTATCGTAACAATACTTTATTTGACTTTTTAACCTTTTCCACTGTATTTTTTTCAATTCGTCTATATTTATTAATTTTGGCGTATTGAATTCCTTTAACACAGCAGCCTCCTATTTATAAGTTATTTGCTTTGTTCGTAGTTCATTGCAACAATTATAATGATTAACTGACATTACAAAATTCCATAACCATATTAAGGTACCCGTCTACCGTTATTTTTCTATCAGGTGGCACTACCAACGTAGTTTCGGTCCCCTCAATAATGGCGGGACCTTTTATAGTATAACCGTGCTCCAATTTTTCCATACTGTATATCGGGGTGTTCAAAAACCGGTTATCAAAAAAAACCTTCCTCTCTCCTTTTATAGCGGATAGCGGATCTTCTCCTTTATAACCTTTCTGGATTATACCTGGCTTTACAGGTGCAACCGATAGTCTTAAAGCCATTGTAATAATCTCAAACCCTCCATTTGGATACATGGCCCCTTTACCGTATAATCTCTGGTATTCCTTTTCAAAGCTATCGGTTATTATATTAAAATCATGAATGGATTCTATCCTTTTTACAGGAGAAGAAAATATTACCTCCCAGAGTTGACCTCCATACCTTGCCTCCAGTTCATAATTGGCGATAATCTCTTCCCTTTTAAAACCTTCTTCTTTCATATCTGCATGGCCTCTTTTTTCCAATTCCTGGTAAGCTTTGTTAAATCTATCAATAATATTTTCAGAAAGCTCTTTTAAGGACGAAATATTAAATTTTAAGGTTTTTAAATCATAATTTATGTTTGGAATAACTATTTGCGGCGATGTGACATAGCGATGCATAATATTAGCAGTTGATGCCCCAAAGGCAGAAAATGTCGCAGCATAAGGTGGAATGATTACCTTTTCAATTCCTGATCCTTTTGAATAGCCTGCACAATGGGTAGGACCGGCCCCCCCAAAAGCAAATAGAACAAATTCCTTCGGATCCAATCCCCTTTCTCTCAAATGAGTGGTTATAGTACTTTCCATAGCGCTATCAATTATGTTAGAGATGGCTAAAGCGGCCTCTTCTATTTCCATGCCCATTGGGCGGGCAATTTTTTCTTCAATGGCAGCCATAGCTTTTTCCCGGTTCAACTTCATTTTTCCCCCTAAGAAGAATTCGGGATCAATCCTGTTCATTACTACATCGGCATCTGTTACGGTCGGTTCCGTTCCTCCCAGGTCATAACATACAGGACCGGGTTTAGAACCTGAACTTTCAGTGCCCACATGGAGCAAACGGGTCTTTTTATCCATATATGCAATGGTTCCCCCTCCTGCCCCTATAGAGATGATTTCGCACATGGGGTTTGCTATACGAAATCTTGAAACTAAGGGTTCCCGGATATAACCGGTGCCCTCACCGGAAGCAATACTGATATCAAAACTGGTACCTCCCACATCGCTCCCCATAGCATGGGTAATTCCATAAACATTTTTAAAAAACTCAACCCCTACCAGCCCCCCTACAGGACCTGAATTGAGAGTGTTAATGGGCTGGATAATTTCGGATCGAGAGAGGCCCCCTGCTGCCTGCATAACTAAAAGCGGCCTTTTATACCCTAAATTCTTAAGTTTTCCCTTAACCACAGAAAAAAGTTTTTTTACAGGTCCGCTGATATATAAGTTTATAATCGTACTGTTGAATCTTGTATATTCCCTTACAACCGGTGCCACATCCACGGAAATGGAAACAGGTAAATCAGGATAAATCTCTCCTATTATTTCTCCGATCCTTCTTTCATGGATGTCGTTTAAAAATGACCAGAGAAGACATACTGCAATTCCATCCACCCCCTGGGATTTTAAAGTCCTTACCGCATCTTTCACTTCCCCTTCCCGCAATGGGATAAAAATTGTTCCTTTTGAGTCTATTCGTTCGGTGACTCCCTCAATTAAATCTCTGGGGATTAAAGTCTCCGGCATATCCGTATCGCAAAGGTGCATCATCTCTTCCGAATTCAGACCATCGAATCGACCGGCACACTTCATAATAATGGTAGTATCTTCCATGCCCTTTGTGGTAATAAGGCCTAATTTAGGCCCCAGCCTTGTTATTACTACATTCGTTCCCGCAGTGGTTCCATAGCCCAGGATAATGGTTTTGGACAAGACCTCTTTTAAAGATTTTCCCATCTTTTTAGCGGCGTCTTTAATACAATTAAAAAAGCAGATACTAAGATCATCAGGTGTTGTTGATGCTTTTCCCGTTATAAAGCTACCGTCTTTCCTTATTATTACCGCATCTGAAAATGTGCCGCCCGTATCAATATATATAATATAGTCTTCTTCTTTCATAACTCCTCGTTGTTATAATTAGTAAGCATTCAGCTTAGAGCTATTAATCATTTGTAATTAGAAACCACAACCCGTAACTATTATTAAATGACTGGTTTGAATTTAGGTAAAGTAATTTCATCAGCTGCCTTTTCAAATTTTACTTCTACAGCCATTCCAATTTTTACTTGATCATGGGGGAATTCAATAATATTTGATATCATACGTATTCCCTCATCTAATTCCACTAAGGCCACGACATATGGAATTTCATCCTTCCATGCCGGATGATGGGGCTGATGATAAACAACAAAAGAATAAATTTTTCCTTTACCACTTACCTTTTTCCATTCGTTCTCCAGTGACATACAATCTGGACAGATAGCCCTGGGCTGGAAACGGTATCTTTCGCACCTGTTGCATCTTTGAATTAAAAGTTCCCCTCTTTTACAACCTTCCCAGAATTCTCTGGTATCTTCATCAGGTATAGGAAGTGGTTTTGTAGGTGTTTGCATTTTTATCTCCTTAATAAAAGGGTTGAATGTGAAGTGAAAAAGTGTCCGCCGTTTCCGGTTACAAGAGCTACTTCTGCATCCTTAACCTGACGGTCACCGCATACTCCTCTTAACTGCTTAACCGCTTCTGTAATATGTGCCATACCATCCAGATGAGCCTGGGATAGAAGCCCTCCATGGGTGTTAACCGGAAGGTCTCCGCCCAATTCAATTCTTCCGTTCTCAACAAAAGCGCCGCCTTCTCCTTTTCTACAGAATCCGTAATCTTCCAGTTGAACCAGCATGGTATAGGTAAAACAGTCATAAATTTCTGCTAAATCAATATCCCCAAGTTCCAATCCGGCCATTTTCAAGGCATTCTTTGCCGAATTTTTAGTCCCTTCAAACTCCGTTAAACTAACTGCATTGTCCAGATGGTAAGCATTATGGCCTTCTCCTACACCACTTATAAAGACAGGTTTTGATTTCAGACTACCAGCTGTCTCTGCCGAAGTCACTAACACAGCAGCTCCTCCATCAGATACAAGACAGATATCCAGAAGATGAAATGGATCTATTACCATTGGAGAATTCTGATGATCTTCTATGGTAACAGGCTTTTTCATCTGGGCATTGCTGTTTAAACAGGCATGTTTACGGCAGGCT
>JAXHUS010000284.1:0-2953 GCA_034189305.1 Thermodesulfobacteriota bacterium
CTCCTGTCCACTATTAGCACCTTCTCCCCAGCCTTTGCAAGATATGCCCCTGCAGATAGCCCGTTAGGACCTCCCCCTATTATGATTATATCGTATTTCTCAGGCATCTCTTTTTCCTCCTTTAATAAAATTGCTTGTTATTATTAATTACCTTTCGACACTTAAAAATTCCTTCCTTTTTCTTCCCATGTCTTTTTAAGACCTAAATCCTCGGCCATTACTTTATAACAATTATATCCTTGGATACTGTGACCCGCTCCATAAGGATGCCATGCCGTGCCTGTTGCATATAAATTTTTTATGGGCATTCTATGTCCTGCCAATTCCGGAATTGGTCTTGTTCTTCCAAACTGGGAAGGAATATTATCTATTACACACCAGTTTCCCGCAGGACCAAAATTTTTACACTGATTTGCAGTATAATAAGGAGTTACCGGAAGATAATCAATTACATTATCCCAGGTCATGTTGGGTGCAAAAAACTCCCATTTTTTTATAACTTCTTCAGCATGTTTTTTTTCCATTATTTTCCACTCATCAGCAGTCATGGCATCAGCAGGGAGAACAAACTCTTCAGTAAGGCATGTAAAGTCAACCCCGGGAGGGGCGAGCATATCATCCTTTCCACCATGATAAGAAACACCAATATTCAGCTTTGACGGCCATTTCTTTGCCTTTCTTTCCGCACTTTCCACAACAAATGTTGAAAGGTCACGGTCTCCAAAAACAAGCCACTGGGTTTTCCAGATATCCGGATTGTCTTTCTCTGATAAATATTTAGGTCTTTCCTTCAATGCCCAGGTATACCACATTATTGTAATCCAGTGCCTCTGGATATTTTGAACCCGTCTTACAATCTTTGTAGTTAAATGCTCCGTTCCGATTAAATCAAGGCAAAGTTGATGGGGATCTACTGATGAAACAACTGCATATTTTGCTTCGATCCGTGTACCGTCCTCCAAAAGAATCCCCTTTGCCCTTCCATCTTCAATAATAATTTTCTTTACCGGATGCTTTGTAAATACCTTTCCACCATTTTCAAGGATCACCCTCTGGGATGCATGGGCAAGCTGATGACTTCCTCCAACTACATAATTACAAATATTGAATGTATAAAAAACAAAAAGAACAGCGCCCAAACCTGACCCGGCAAGATCTGTCTGATAACCCCAGGATTGATTGGCCCTTGCAAAGGCATGCCTCATTTCAACACTTTCGAAAATATCACAGTACGCCTGTAATGGAGACATATACATCCATAAAAGGTCTATACCTGCATCGGGATTTTGTAATAGTCTGTCAAAAGCGTCGGGAACCCCAAATGGCTGTGCCGGAGTCCATAACCATTCATCAATTGCAGGTCTCCAGTATTTTTCACACTTTTCAAATAAGTCAAGATATGTCCGGGCATCCCTTTTAGAAAATTTTTCTATCTGTTTTGCGGTCTTTTCCTGGGTGGGATCAGCATACTGGTTATAAAAAAGGATGCTTCCCTGGTCTTCTTCATAAATAATTCCTATGGCTACATCGGTAGATGCATACCTGGCCCCATAATCCTCCCATTCCGGAATGTCCTGGTAAACGGGAATATGATAGTTGGTTAAATGGACATGGGAACATGTATTCCCCAGATAACCCGGTGAAGGCTCCTCACAGGACCATCCTCCTCCCAGTTCATGCCTGTCCTCAAAGATCCCAACCTTCATTTTTCCAAATTTTGTCAGGTACATTGCATTAACAAGGGCTTTGTTTCCTCCTCCGACAATTACAACATCAAAAGTTTCATCCGCCATTTATAAACCTCCTTTTAGTTTAAATAAATATTTATTTCGCCTCGTGCAGCAAATATTTTATGGTAAACGCTTTTGCTGTCGATCTTGGATCAGCAAACACAGGATTCATATCCATCAATGTTGAATGTCCACTTAAATGATCCATATAAACACACCCATACCAATTATTTCCCTCAAAGTATTTTGGATCCTTTGCCTGAACAACAAAATTATTACTTTTCCAGAATCTTCCTTTCTGATCAAAGCACTGACCTGCATATACATCGGCTGTGTTAATCTCCTTTTCTATGAAAAGCACCCTTTTTGTATATAAATAATCCGGATCATTTATGTTTATCTCAAGGATATAAAGAGGTCTAATCTCCCAATCAACCTGGAAGCAATCCCCTTTAACAAAAGGCTTTGATGGCTTTTCAGTATAGTGAATCGGAACAAGAAAATCCTTTGTATCTAATATCTTAAATGTCATCTTTGATGAAATCTTCTGCCTCATAACCTCGAAATCATCATAAGCCGCATCACTTCCAAGGACAGGATCGGTTACATCCCTCCCTGTAAGACGTCGCAATCTTCTTATGGCAGGAATATAACTATAAACATCATCCGGCCTATCTATAGGGTCATAACTTACTCTGACCATTGCAAATCCCTTTACATCATAAGGCTCAGTGATTATGATGGATTCCTTCATCCAGATATTACCGTTGTTTCCGGGCTCTTCGGGGATGGGGGGGACAAACCGTCTTCCCATATACCAGCGGTCATAAAGGTGCCACTTAAAAGTCCTTTCAACCTGCCCCGTATTTCTTCCGGTTTTATCAAAAAGCAAAAAATCTGAATAAAAGGAAGACTGGTCCGTTGCCTGGTTTCTCCTTCTAAAATTCCAGGCAAGTTCTAATCCATTCTCTGGCTCTGGAAACGGCAGTCCCGCCACCCATCCGGTAAGCTCATTATTGGAGATGGTCTTGCATTTTTTAGCATTCTGGTATTTTCTTGTTACTTCATTCCAGAATTTTGGAAGAGGATAACTCTTTTTTTTAACAATGGGCATTGTTATCCAGCCATTCTTTAAACCATTCTCTACATATATATAATCCGGTTTTATAAGGAGATTTTTTAAATCTTCAAGATAATTGCCACAATTTTCCTTTGTTATTTCA